>JADZBY010000045.1 GCA_020851855.1 Anaerolineae bacterium | reverse complement strand
TGAGCCTGCGCGAGCGCGACTACATCGAGGCGGCGCGCGCGCTGGACCTGGGCATGTGGCACACCATCTCGCGCGAGGTGCTGCCCAACATGATCAGCTACATCGCCGTCAACTTCATCTTCACGGTGCGCGTGGCGATGTACTCCATCGTCGGGTTGGTCTTCCTGGGGCTGGTCCCGCTCAGAGAGCCGGATTGGGCGGTGATGATCTTCACCGGGCGGCAGCAGGGCGTGCTGTTCCTGCCGCAGGCGTCGTGGATGCTGCTCTCGCCGGTGATCGCCATCGCGCTGTTCCAGTTATCGCTCGTGCTGTTCACGCGCTCGCTCGAAGAAATCTTCAATCCGCGCCTGCGCAGCGGGTTGTAGCCTGTAGAGGACACCGTCATCATGCCCAATTGGAACAACGTCGTCCTCAGCGTGCGCAACCTGAGCGTGAGTTACCTGGCGCGGCGTGGGCGGGTCCAGGCCGTCAGCAGCGTCTCGTTTGACCTGCACGAGGGCGAAACGCTCGCCTTCATCGGGGAGAGCGGCTGCGGCAAGTCCACGCTCAACCTGGCGCTGATCCGCACCCTGCCGAGCACCGGGCGCATCGATGCGGGCGAAATCCGCTACACAACGCGCGATGGCCGGTCGGTCGACGTGGTGCGCCTGAGCGACCGCGACCTGCGCCGCCGTTTCCTGTGGTCAGAGTGCTCGATGGTCTTCCAGGGCGCTCTGAACGCCCTCAACCCGGTCATCCGCGTCAGCGACATGGTCTACGAAACCGCCGCCGCGCACAGTATGGGCCGCCGTGAGGCCGAGCGCGCCGCCTTCGAGATGTTCGAGAAGGTCCGGCTCGATGGCAACCGCGTCTTTCGCTCGTACCCGCACGAATTGAGCGGCGGGATGCGGCAGCGTGTGCTGCTGGCGCTGGCGCTCATGTTGCGCCCGCAGGTGGTGATCATGGACGAGCCGACCACCGCCGTCGATATTCTCACGCAGCGCTCGATCCTCGATTCGCTCAAGACGCTGCGCGCCGAATTGAACTTCAGCGCCATCTTCATCAGCCACGATCTGGCCGTCGCCGCCGAGATTGCGGACCGCATCGCCACGATGTACGCGGGCGAAGTGGTCGAGATCGGGCCGGTGGACGAGCTGTTCTACCGCCCGCGCCACGCCTACACGCTCAGCCTGCTGGACGCCGCGCCGCGCCTGAGCGCCGGGGCCGAGACGCTGGACAGCATCCCCGGCAGCCCGCCGGACCTGATCGCGCCGCCGCCCGGCTGCAAGTTCCACGAGCGCTGCCGGTTCGTCACCGAGCAATGCCGCACCGAATTGCCCCCGCTCGAAGCCGCGCCCGATGGCAGCGGCCACCGCGCCGCCTGCTGGGAAACCGACCAGGTATTGGCGGCCCAACGAAAGCACGTTGCCTCATGACTGACCCGAACAAGCCGCTGATCGAACTGAGCGGCATCTACCGCACCTTCCTCAAAGAACGCACGCCGGTCCCGGTCTTGCAGGACGTGAACCTGACCATCCGGCCCAACGAGATTGTGTGCCTGGTGGGCGAGAGCGGCTGCGGCAAGACCACGACGGGCAAGATCATCGCCGGGCTGCTGGAGCCGACACACGGTGAGGTGCTGGTCGAGGGCCGCCCGCGTGAGGCGTATACCGGGGCCGAGCGCCGCCGCATCCGCCGTGAGTTCCAGATCGTACACCAGGACCCGTTCGCCTCGCTCAACCCGGCGCACACCGTGGAGCAGACCTTGCGCTTCCCGCTGGTGCGCCACCGTATGGCGGCCAGCCGGGCCGCGCTGCGCCGCCGCATCTGGGAGCTGCTCACGCTGGTGGACCTGACGCCGCCCGGCGATATCGTGAACAAGTACCCGCACCAACTCAGCGGCGGCCAGCGCCAGCGGGTCAGCATCGCCCGCGCCCTGACCGTCGATCCGCGCCTGATCGTGGCCGACGAAGCGGTGAGCATGGTCGACGTCTCGATCCGCATCGGCATCCTGAAGATGCTGGCCGATCTGCGCGACCGGCTCGGCCTGTCCATCGTCTTCATCACGCACGATCTGGCGCTGGCCAAGTATTTCGCGTGGCAGGGCCGCATTGCGGTCATGTACCTGGGCCGCATCGTGGAGATCGGGCCGACGCCGGACGTGATCCAGAACCCGGCGCACCCCTACACCCGCGCCCTGCTCGCCGCCGTGCCCGAAGCCGACCCGGACGTGACGCGCCGCAAGCAGCCCATGCGCCTGCGCAGCGACGAGATCCCTCGCCTGACCGCCATCCCACCCGGCTGCGCATTCCATCCACGCTGCCCGTTCTTCATCGGCGGCGTGTGCGATGCGGACATGCCGCCGCTGGACCGTGCGCCCGGCTTTGCGCAAGACGTGGCCTGCATCCCGCTCGCCCGCGAAGGTGAAGCAGCCCTGCGCGCCTATGCTGACTGACGCGCTGCGGGGCTTCCTGCAAGCCGGCATCCTCATCGGCGGCTGTGGGCTGGTCATGCTCTTCATGCTGCCCCGCGACAGCGCCGAGTTTGTGCTCAGCCTGTGCAGCGCGCTGATGGGCGGCTTTCTCGTGGTTGCCGTGATTTTGCTGAAAGTGTGGGCCAATCGGTTGCCGCGTATGCAGGAAGACAAGGACGGTGATGACCTCGGATGACCTCGGAAATGCCTGAATCTTCGGGACAACTGGACCATCTCGCCGGTCAAATGCTGCTCGTCGGCTTTGACGGGCTGACGGCGCCGGATTATGTACTGGACTGGCTCGCGGCGGGCAAGGCGGGCGGCGTGATCCTCTTCACACGCAACGTGGCCAGCCCCGAACAGGTCGCCGCGCTGACGGCGTCGCTGCGTGCGGCGGCGACATACCCGCCGCTGGTCGCCATTGACCAGGAAGGCGGCACGGTGGCCCGCTTGCGGCATGCCCAGGGCTTCACCGAGAGTCCGGGCGCGCTGGCGCTAGCCGCCGCCGGCGACGCCGAGCAGACCGAGGCCATGTGCGCGGCGCTGGCGGCAGAGATGCGCGCCGTGGGTATCAACTGGGACTTTGCGCCGGTGCTGGACATCCTCTACAACCGGCACAATCCCAGCCTGGGCACACGCTCGTTCGGCGTGACGGCGGCGAAGGTGGCGCGGCTGGCCTCGGCGGCGGTGCGCGGCTTTCAGCGGGGCGGCGTGGCGGCCTGCGCCAAACATTTCCCCGGCCTGGGCAATACCGCCATCGATACGCACCGCGCCCTGCCCGCCCTCGACGTGAGTCTGGACCAGCTCCGCGCGCGCGACCTGGAGCCGTACCGCGCGGCGCTGGCCGACGGGCTGGCCTCGGTGATGACCACGCACACGCGCTTCACCGCCCTGGACGAGGAACATCCCGCCACGCTCTCGGCGGGCGTGATCAAGGCGCTCTTGCGCGACGAACTGGGCTTTGACGGCGTGGTGACGACGGATTGTATGGAGATGAAGGCCATCGCGGACCATTACGGCCCGGCGGAAGCGGCGGTGCGCGCGGCGCTGGCCGACGTGGACGTGATCCTGTTCAGCCACACGCGAGAAATGCAGGAAAAAGCCTACGCCGGGCTGCTTGCGGCGGCGCAATCCGGGCGGCTGCCGCTGGAACGTCTGCAAAGCGCAAACCGGCGCATCGCCGCGCTGAAGGCCCGCTTTACCGCGTCCGATTCTGTGTCTGGGCCGGGCGACCTGAGCAGCATCCGCCGCCCGGAGCATCTCGATCTGGCCCGCCGCGCCGCCCGCGCCGGGACCGTGCTCGTGAAGTCCACGCCCGGACTGCTGCCGCTCGCGCCCGCCCACGGCGCTACGGTGCTGGTCGAGTTCGCCTCGGCGCTGGAGAGCGACGTCATGGAGCGCGGCGGCCTGACCGGGCTGGCCGCCTTGTTCCGCCAGCGCGCGCCGCGCATCCACACCATCGCATTGCGCGGCGAGGGCGCGGACCACGCGGCGCTGTCCGAGGCGATCACGCACGTCATGGAAGCCAACGTGTGCGTATTGGCCGTGCGCAACGCCGCGCTCACGCCGCGCCAATTGGAGCAAGCCCGCCAGATCATGAATGCGGCGCGCAACGTTGTGATCATCGCCCTGCGCAGTCCGTTCGACGTGGCGGCTCTGCCCGGCGCGGGCGTCGTTTTGTGCACCTGCGGCGATGCGATGCCCTCGCTCGAAGCCGCCTTCGACGCGCTGACGGGCGGCTTTGAGCCGTGGGCGGCGCTGCCCTTCGCACTGGATGAGGTGTGATGTGACCCTTCACAGGATAAAGCTCGGAATCGACGCGCTTCGAGAAAACGATTTCTCGGCCCTCAAAAGCCGGCGCGTCGGGCTGCTGACCAACCTGAGCGCCTGTGACAGCCGCCTGACGCCAACCTACCGGTTGTTCACCGGCGCGACGAACGTGCGGCTGGCGGCGCTCTTTGGCCCGGAGCACGGCCTGTTTGGCATGGCGGCGGACGGCGAGCACGTCGCCACGCAGGCCGATCCGCGCAGCGGCGCGCCGGTCTACAGCCTGTACGGCGAGAGCTTCACGCCCACGCCTGCCATGCTGGACGGCCTCGACGTGCTGGTGTGCGATATTCAAGACATCGGCGTGCGTTATTACACCTTCATGGCCACGGTCATCAACGCGGCGCGTGCGGCCCTTGAACACGGCGCACAGGTCATGATCCTGGACCGGCCCAACCCGCTGGGCGGCATGGCGTCCGGCGCGCCGATTCAGCCACACCTGCACACGCTGGTCGGGGCTTTCGACACGCCGACGGCGCACGGCCTGACGATGGGCGAGTTGGCGCGACTGCTGCTCCCGGATCCGGCGCTGGAGATCGTGCCCGCCGAGGGCTGGCGGCGTGGGAAACGCTGGTCGGATACCGGCCTGCCGTGGGTCCCCACCTCGCCGGGCATGGCGCACCTCGACGCGCTGGCGAACTACCCCGGCAGCTGCCTGATCGAGGGCACGACGCTCTCGGAAGGGCGCGGCACGGCGTTGCCCTTCCAGGTCGTGGGCGCGCCGGGCATTGCTGATCCGCTCGCGCTGGCCGACGCGCTGAACACGGACGGTTGGCCCGGCGTGAGATTCCGCCCGCACGCCTTCACGCCCACGGCCAGCAAACACGCCGGGCGGCAGTGTTTCGGCGTCCAGGCGCACAT
>JADZBY010000044.1 GCA_020851855.1 Anaerolineae bacterium | reverse complement strand
TTGACCAGATCGCGCAGGCATTGGACTACGCCCACCGGCGCGGCATCGTCCACCGCGACATGAAGCCGCAGAACGTGCTGCTCGACGAGAACGGCAACGCCTTCCTGACCGACTTCGGCATCGCCAAATTGCTCACCGAGACGAGCGCGCTGACCCAGAGCGGCATGGCCATGGGCACGCCGGCTTACATGGCTCCGGAGCAATGGCGCGGCGAGACGGTCGACGGGCGGATCGACATTTATGCGCTGGGCGTGATGCTCTTCGAGATGCTGACCGGGCGCTTGCCGTTCAGCGGCGACACGCCCTTCAGCATGATGCACATGCATGTCTACGAAGCGCCGCCCGCCTTGCGCAGCGTGCGCGCCGACCTGCCCGCCGCCATTCAGGCCGTGCTCGACCGGGCGATGGCCAAAGAGCGCGACGCGCGTTTTGCCTCGGCGGGCGACATGGTCCTGGCGTTTCGAGAGGCGCTCGGCGAACAGCCGCTCGGCGTCGGCACACGCGGCTCGACGCCCGTGCCCGTCGCGCCGGATTTGACATCGCCTGTGCCGGTGACTGGGGCAGGCTATTCCGGGTCGCGCGCCACGCCGACGCCCACGCCATCAGGCCGCACGCCGACGCTGGCCACGCCCGAAGAGCACGAAGCGTCCGGGCGCGGCAGGCGTGGACTCGTGCTGGGCGTCGGATTGCTGGCCCTGGCAGCGATCATCGCCGTGGTGGCCCTCATCGTGCTGCGCCCCAATCCGCCCGCCGACGTGACGGCGACGCCGGAGCCGAGCGCCGTGGCAGTGGCCGCCAGCCCGACCGAAGCCGGCCCGCCAGAAGCCACGCCGACGCCGCCCGACGTCACGGGCACGCTCAACGCGGTGGGCGAGACGGCGACTTCGCAAGCGCTGGCGGTGGCCAGTGCGGCGGCGGTGCTGTCACAGACCGCGCCGCCCGATGACCTGAACACGACGCTGACCGCCGTGTCGGCCAGCCTGACGGCGGTGGCTGTGCAGCCCAGCGCAACGGTGATCGTGGCGTTCATCCCCAGCGATACGCCCACGGAGCGCCCATCGGCCACGGCGACGCCCACGGCGAAGGCCGCCACCGCAACGAGTGCGCCGCCCAGCGCCACGCCGACCAGCGCGCCGCCGAGTGCGACGCCCACAAGCGAGCCGCCCAGCGCGACGCCGACCAGCCTGCCGCCGAGCGCGACGGCCACGCGCCCGCCCGCCACGGCGACGCCGACGAGTATCCCGCCGAGTGCGACGCCAACCAGTGCGCCGCCAAGCGCCACCCCGACCATCGCGCCCACGTCGTCGCCGGAAGTCGCGCCGTCGGCCACGCCCGCCGCCGTTGCGCTCGCGCCAGCGCCCATGACGGACCAGAACGCCGGGCAACTCGCGCTCGCCGCGACGCTGGCCGGGCACAGCCAGGATGTGTACGTGCTCGCCTTCAGCCCGACCGGAACGCTTCTGGCCACGGCGAGCAATGACGGCACGACGAAGCTATGGGACCCGACCACGGGTTTGCTGCAAGCCACGCTCAGCGACGGCGAAGGCGGCGTGTACAGCCTTGCCTTCAGCCCGGACGGGCGGCGGCTGGCCACCGGCAGCGCGGACACGGCCATCCGCATCTGGGAAATGCCGCGCGGCATCCTGCGGGCCACGCTCTACGCGCACACGTCGCCCGTCAACGCCGTCGCCTTCAACCGGGATGGCACGCTGCTCGTCTCCGGCAGCGATGACCAGACCTTACGCATCTGGGACATTCGCACCGGGCGTCCGACCCTCATCCTGTACGGCCACAGCGCGGCGGTGACGCGGGTCATGTTCAGCCCGGATGGGCGCTACGTGGCCAGCAGCGCCACCGACGGCTCGATCATCCTGTGGGATGCGCGCAGTGGGGCGCAGATTCATACGGTGGGCAGCCACGAGGGCGGCGTGTATGGGCTGGCCTTCAACCCGGATGGCTCGATCCTGGCGTCGGGCGGCGCGGATAACCAGGTCCGGACCTGGGACCCCATCGCGGCCACGCAGATCGCGGAATCCAACCCGATGAGCGGCGGCGTGGCGAGCGTCGCTTTCAGCCCGAATGACTCGCTGCTGGCGGCGGCGGGCGTGGACCAGCAGATTCACCTGTTCAGCGTCTTCAGCGGGCAGGAAGTGAAGATTCTGACCGGTCACACGGGCGTGATCTTCGATATCGCGTTCAGCCCGGACAACCTGATGCTGGCTTCGGGCGCGGAGCAGGGCGAGGTGAAGCTCTGGACGGTGGGCGGGAACCTGAGCGGCGTGCAAACGTCCGAGCAGGGCGACGGCGTGTACGCCACGCCAACCGCCGGGAAGTAGCAGATCACCATGCGGCCCCGCGTCATGCAGGATGGCGGCGAATCGGGGGATAGGAGCCGGACCTGAAGGTCCGGGCTAAGCCTACGAAGCCCTGCGGGCTGCAAGCGTGTGTCAGCCCGCCAGGGCTTTGTACATTCAGCCCGGTCGCTTCAGCGCCGGGCGAACCGGACGAGCCGGGCGAGCCGGACCTGAAGGTCCGGGCTAAGCCTACGAAGCCCGGCGGGCTGCAAGCGTGGTCAGCCCGTCAGGGCTTTGTACATTCAGCCCGGTCGCTTCAGCGCCGGGCGAACCGGACGAGCCTCAGAGAGGGCCGGGGTGCGGCGCTTTCGCTAAATGCCCGCAAACAGATCGCGCTCGACCGGCTCGCCGGGGCGCGGCGGCGGCTCGGCGCGGGTGAACAGGGCATTGCGGCTGAACCAGCGGGCGAGCGACTGCCCGATGCCATTGCCGCCGACGTCGCGCGGGTTGGCCTGGCTGGCGTGACAGGCCGCCGCGCGCATGCCCACCTCGTAATAGGCGCTCACGTCAATGCGGGTGTGTACGGGCGTCGTGGCGTCGATCATCGCCTGCAAATCCAGGTCGTTGTTGCGGCCCAGTTTGCGCGGGTCCTTGCCGACCAGCCGCACCAGCATCACGCCAAGCCGAATCCACGTCTTCGGGAACGTCGAGAAATACAGCTTGGTGGGCCGGTCGGCGTCGTTCTGGACCAATTTCCAGGCGGCGAGCGTGGCCTGGTGCATCTTGATGTGGTCGGGGTGACCGTAGCCGCCGTACGGGTCAAAGGTGATGACCACCTGCGGCTTCACGCGGCGCATCACCTCGGCGATGCGCGCGGCGACCTGGTCCAGGGGCGCTTTCCACAGGGCGTTGGGGTGCTCGTTGTCGGGGCTGCCCATCATGCCGCTGTCGCGGTAGCGGAACTTGATCACCTCGTGAATGCCGAGCACGCTGGCGGCGCAGTCCAGTTCGGCCAGCCGCACCGAGGCGACCGAATCATGGCCGTTGAGGTGCTCTTCGGGGACCGTTCCCACGTCGCCGTTCGTGGCGCAGATGAGGGTGACCTGCACGCCCTGTGCCACGTAGCGCGCAATGACCGAGCCGAGGCCAAATGATTCGTCGTCCGGGTGAGCGTAGGCGATGAGCAGCCGTTTCATAGTGTCCTTCCGTGCTTGTTCAGCGCCCAATCATAGTGCCGGAGCGGAAAATTGACCAGGGACAAGTGAACAGGGCGCGCGTGGGCCGCATTCGTCCTCTTGCCGGAATACCGCTATACTTGCCGGACACTCGCCCGCCTTGTGAGGAGACGTGACCTGTGAGCAGCGGTCGTATCCTTGTCGTGGAAGACAATCCCGACAACCGCATCCTGATTACCGACGTGTTGACGTCCCTGGATTACGACGTGATGGTCGCGGTGGATGGCGCTGAGGGCATCGCGACTGCCGCCGCCGAACTGCCCGACCTGATCCTGCTCGACCTGTCGCTGCCGCAGATGGACGGCTGGACGGCGGCGCGGCGTATTCGCTCCATGCCGGAGCTTCAGCACATCAAGATCATCGCGCTCACGGCGCACGCCATGGTCGGGGACCGGGAGCGCGCGCTGGCCGCCGGGTGCGACGATTACGTCTCCAAGCCCATCGACCTGCGCGAGTTGGCCGGGAAACTGGCCCAGCACCTCGGCTGAGGATGAGCGACCGGCTTCCCGTCCCAGTCCCCGACCGTAATCTCGCCGCCGGGCTGCCCACCAGCAGCGCGGACGAAGAGAGTATGCGCGGGCTGATCTGCCATGTCGGGCGGCTGCTGCACGAGGCGGGGCTGATCCAGGGCACGGCGGGAAGCATCAGCCTGCGCCTGAGCGCCAATTTCCTGCTGGCCACCCCGCCGGGCTACGCCAAAGGCTTCTTGCAGCCCGAACATATCCTGCGCATCGTCTTCAGCCCGGAGCGCCCCGGCAACCCGTGGCAGACCGATACGGCGCTGGCCCGTGATCTCGACGCGCACGTCGAGTGCTACCGCAGCCGGCCCGACGTGCGGGCCGTCATCCAGGCGCAGCCGCCCATCGCCGTCGCGCTGACGCTGGCGGGCGTCACGATGCGAAGCTGCGTCGTGCCGGAAGCCATCGTCCTGCTCGGCCTGACGCCCACCGCCGCCTACAGCCCACCCGGCTCGGAGTCGCTGCGTGAGGCGGTGCGTGTGCTCAGCGCGGCGCATGATGCGCTGCTGATCGCCCACCAGGGCGCGCTCACGCTGGGGCCGGACCTGTGGCAGGCGTACTTGCGCATGGAAGTGCTGGAACACACCGCATCCGTGCTGCACCGGGCGGCGCAGCTGGGGCCGATCCAGACCCTTTCGCCGGAACAGGTCGCGCCGCTGCTCGAATTGCGCCGCCAGCTGGGCTATTGGCATCCCGGCGACGAGGACCGCTTCTGCGAGATGTGCGGGGTGTGTGGGGAAGAGGATTAGGGCGGCCTGTGAAGTCGGATTCTGTGTTCACCCTCACTCCCCCGACCCCTCTCTCCCTCAGAGCGAGAGGGGAGAAAAACGGGAGAATCCCCGGTTCACTCTCCCCTCGCCATGAGGGAGAGGGAGAAAAACGCGAGAATCCCTGGTTCATTCACCCCTCTCCATGAGGGAGAGGGGCCGGGGGTGAGGGTTTGCAGGCACACGTTAATCCTGCGCCGCGAATAACTGCGATTTCAGCGCGCTCGCACGGTCGGTGAAGTGCGTCCTCTCACGCGGCGACAGGCGCGCGTGGCGACACAGCAGATCGATGCTCTGCGCTTCCTCGTAAGGCATCTCCAGCCGCTGCGCCTCACGGATCGCCAGCCGCCACGCCTCATCCGCATCACCGCGCGCGCTTTCCAGCCATGCCGCCGCGCCCAGCAGCCGGTAGAAGCCCGGACACTCGCAGGCGCGCACGCGGGCCACACTGCCCAGCGCAGCGACGGCCTCGCTCGCCAGCGCCCGCGTGGTCGGCGGCGAGTCTGCGCCAGCGGCCCACCACATCTCGACCGCCGCCTCGGCCAGCAGCTTTTTGCTCGCGCCGGTATGGTCGCGCAACCGGGCGGCGGCGGCGAGTGCGTCCCCGGCCCGCGCCGTGTCGCCCTTCCGGCAGTAGGCCAGACACAGCAGCGCCTCACGTTGCAGCGCCGCCCGACCGCCGTCGCCCTGGTCCACCAGCGTGGACAGGTTCCCCAGCACGGCGATGGCCTCGTCCAGCCGCCGCAGCGCGATGAGATGGCGGGCCTGGTTCAAGCGCACATTGGCGTAATCGGTCGCGCCGGTGACCGCTTGGCCGAGGTCACCCAGGGCGCGCTCGGCATAGCTCAGCCCTTCGGCAAAGTGGCCCTGGTAATAACACACCGTCATCAGGTTGGCCGTCGCGCCGAGGAAGGCCGCCGCGTCGTGAAGCTCGCGGCCAAGCTGTACCGAGGGCATCAGGTCGGCGCGCGCATCCAGCCAGCGCGCGTCGAAGATGGCGGGCAGGCTCACCGCGTTGAGCACGTAAGCCAGCGTGCCCGGCTCATCGGCGGCATCGGCAACCCGGCGCGCCAGGTGGGCATACCGCCGCGCCAGCCTGTGCAGGGCCAGCACGCCGCTCGCGCCGATGCACGCGCCTGCATAGGCCCTGGCCAGCGTGGCGCTCGGCCCGGCGCGCTCGGCAAGGTTCAGGGCGCGCAAGGCGGCGAACGCGCCCGGCTGAATCTTGCGCGCCGCCCAGTACCGCCCGCTCAACTCCTGGTACGTCTGCGCTGCCTGGAGCAGCCGCGCCCGTCTGGCGCGCCGCGCCCGGATCAGGCGGGACGGCAGGCTGCGATGCACGGCGACCTGCCGGACGAACTCGGCGGCGCTGCGCCAGTTAGTGCGCGGCGGCGGGATGGGCTGGCGCAAGAGGACCAGCGCGCGCTGGAAATGGCCGATGCTCAGCTCAAAGACCGGCTCGGCGATGCCCAACTGCGACTCCAGGGCGGCCTGTTCGGCGGCGTCCAGGCCGACCTGGGGCGCAAGCTCAAGGGCGCGGGCCAGCAGCGGGATCGCCTCGCTGAAGGCGAAGTTCTCGACGGCCAGTTTGCCCGCCTGGGCTTTGTAGCGCGCCTCTTTGGCCAGATCGCCCGCCTGCGTCCAGTGATAGGCCAGCGTGGTGACGTAGGCGACGCGGTCGGGGTAGACGCGCTCGATGCCCTCGGCCACCGTGCGATGCCGGGCGCGGCGCGCGGCGGGCGTCAGCGCTTCCAAGAGGCCCTCGCGCAGTTTGTCATGGCTGAACCGCCAGCCGCCGGGGTGCACGTCGAGCACGGCGGCGTCGGCGCACGCGCCCAGCCAGCCTTGCAGGTCAAAATCCGGCCCGGCGATGGCCTGCAAGAGGTGCAAATCCAGGTAACGCCCGGCCACGGCGGCGATCTGGAGCAGCGGGCGGGCCGACTCAGGCACACGGCCCAGGCGGCGGTTGATGACCTGCCGCATACCGCCCGCAAACACGCTGCTGGGCAGCGTCAGGCGGCCAATCTGGGCCAACTCGCCCGCTTCTTCGGCCAGGGCGCGCACGACCTCGACGATGAAGAAGGCGTTGCCCTCGGTTTCGCGCTGCAAGAGGTCGATGAGCTGGGACCCGCGCCCCGCCGCGCCGAGCATCAGCTCGCTCATCTCGGCAATGTGCGGCGGGGAGAGCCGGTCGAGGTGCAGCGGGCGCATTCCCGGCAGGCGGTGCGGCATATCCGGCGCTTCGTCGTCGCGGTACGAGCCGACGATGAACAGCGGCGCGTGCTCGGCTGCCCGGCAGATGCGCGCCACGAGCGCCAGCGCGTCGCCCCGAAACCACTGCAAATCCTCGAGGATGAGCAACAGGGGCGTCTTCTGGCGTTGGAAGAGCGCTTCGAGCACGGCGGCGAGGCGTTCGCGGCTGGTCTGCGCATCCAGGTCCGGCACGACGGGCACGGGGTATTCGACCAGCGCATCGATGTCCGGCACGAGCAGCTTGAGCACGCTGACCTCGTAGGAGTCCGGCTCGGCGAGCAGGCACAGCCAGCGCGCCATGTCTGACCAGCACTCGCGGATGTCGCCGCCGTTGCTGGTGGCGTGGCCGCGCAGGGCGTGCACGCCGCGCACCAGGGCATTGATGCGCAGTTCGTCGATGAGCCG
>JADZBY010000043.1 GCA_020851855.1 Anaerolineae bacterium | reverse complement strand
GGATGAGGGGTTCTAGTACATCCATTTGGTGAGGATTCAGGTCGTTTCCCCCACCCCAACCCCTCCCCCATGAAGAGGCATGGGCTTCCAGAGCCGATTTTCCCTCCCCTCTTGATGGGGGGAAGGGCAGGGTTAGGGGGAGTTCTTTCCGAGTTGTGGTTTAGGAACGTTGAGCCTCACCCCCTACCCCCTCTCCACGCGGCGTACCGCGTAGAGAGGGGGTAGAGCGCGGCGGTGGGGCCGGGGGTGAGGTCCGTGCCTTGACTGCACCGCTTTGCGCGCTGCCTGACGCTCAACCTGTGTAGCAGGCTTTAGCGCAGTCTTGCGTACAGCGACGCCACAAAGTCCCAGTTCACGACATTCCACCACGCGGCGAGGTAGTCGGCGCGGCGGTTCTGGTACTTCAGGTAATAGGCGTGCTCCCATACGTCAACGCCCAGGATGGCGCGCTTGCCTTCCATCAGCGGGTTGTCCTGGTTGGGCGTCGAGGTGATCTCCAGCCCGTTCTGCCCGACGATGAGCCACGCCCAGCCGGAGCCGAAGCGCTTCATGCCCGCATCCTGGAACTGCGCCTTGAAGGTGTCGAGGCTACCGAACGCCTGGTTGATGGCCGCCGCCAGGTCGCCCGACGGCTGGCCGCCGCCCGGCTTCATCATCTGCCAGAACCAGGTGTGGTTCAGGTGGCCGCCGCCGTTGTTGCGCACCGCCATCCGGATATCTTCCGGCACGCTGTTGATGTCGCGCACCAGATCATCGAGCGACTTGTCAAGTAGCTCCGGGTGCTTCTCCAGCGCCGCATTCAGGTTCGTCACATACGCCTGATGATGTTTCCCGTGGTGAATCTGCATCGTCTGCGCATCGATGTGCGGTTCGAGTGCAGCGAAATCATACGGCAGCGCCGGAAGCTCATGCTTTGCCATTCCATCCACTCCTTTGGGTGAAAGAGACACACAGCCACAACAGGGTCAGCAACGCTTCGTTGCCATTGGGATGATTCAGATGTTAGGATAGCCGCCGCGCAGTGTCAAGTTTTTGGCGCGTTTCGCCCCCTCAGAAGCGACCGGTCTGCGCGCCGTCCAGTGGAGAAAGAACCTCATGCCTTCCGCCCACCCATCCGCCCGCTGGCGGCCCTTCGCGGCGCTGCTCGTCGGCCTGATCGCCGTGTCCTTCGCCTCGACCCTGATCCGGCTCTCGCAGGGCGAAGGCGCGCCGTCGCTGGTCATCGCCATGTGGCGCGTCACGTTCGCCGCGCTGGCGCTGACGCCCTTTGTGCTCAGCCGCCACCGGGCTACGCTGGCGGCGCTCACGGGCTGGCAGATCGGTCTGGCGATGCTCTCCGGCGCTTTCCTGGCGCTGCACTTCGCGACCTGGATCACGTCGCTCGAATACACGTCCGTGCTGACCAGCGTGACGCTGGTCACGACGAATCCGCTCATCGTGGCCGTTGCGACGCCCTTCCTGCTGCGCGAGCGCCTCAGCCGCGTGACGCTGATCGCCATCCTGATCGCCTTTTTTGGCGGGCTGATCATCAGCGCGACGGGCGATGCGGGCACGGCGGCGCGGCAGGATGCGCCGCTGCTCGGCGCAGGGCTGGCGGTGGCGGGATCGTTCGCCGTGGCGGGCTACTACATCATCGGGCGGCGCTTGCGGGCCACGCTGCCGGTGCTGCCGTACATCTGGCTGACCTACGGCGCGGCGGGCCTGGCGCTGGCCGTCCTGGTCACGGTCAGTCGCCTGCCGGTGGCCGGGTTGGCTCCGGATGCGTACCTGTGGATGTCGCTCACCGGCCTGATCCCGCAGCTCATCGGCCATTCGTCGTTCAACTACGCGCTCGGTTACCTCTCGGCGGCGTTCGTCAGCCTGACGGTGCTGGCCGAGCCGATCATCAGCGCCATCCTGGCCGTGCTGCTGCTGGCGGAGCGCCCGGTCGCCGTGCAGTTCGTCGGAAGTGCGCTGATCCTGGTCGCGCTGTTCATCGCCACCCGTGAGGAGTCGCGGAGCGCGGCGGCCCCGGCGGGCTAGAACGGACCTCACCCCCGGCCCCTTTCCATGCCTGCCACCCCAAAGGGGACCTCGGCAGTCGTAGAAAGGGGAGCGAGCGAACCCTGCGCCGTTCCCCCTCTCTACGCGATACTCCGCGTGGAGAGGGGGCCAGGGGGTGAGGCCCTCTCCTACGCCGCTGCCGGTGCGCCGGTTGGCTCGTTGCCCTCGCGACCGGCGCGCAGTGTGTTCCAGGCGATGATGAACAGCACGGCCATAATCGCCGCCCAGGCCAGAAACGGCGCGCTGGCTCCCAACACACCGAACAGGAAGCCGCCCAATACCGGCGCAAGGGCATTCGCCGCGCTCAGCGACGACGCGCTGACGCCCAGGATGCCGCCGCGCTCGTCGGCGCTGACCCGTTTCGTGATCATGCTGTTGATGCTCGGCTGCAAGATGCCGCCGCCGATGGACGTCGGGATCATGGCCACGAGCAGCCAGGCCAGCCCCAGCGCGCCCTTGCCCTCTTCCGCCGGAAGCTGCGCGGCGACCGAGTCGCTGTTGACGAGCTGTGTTGTGGGCGGCGTCTCCCCGGCGCGCATCGTCTGGCCCGTCTCCGTGCGCGCGTTCAATTCCTGCTCCAGCGCATTCCGGCTGTACCACGGGACCGGCTGCGGCGGCGTGAATGCCATCAGCGCCAGCCCGGCGGTGAGCAGCGCCAATCCGGCCAGCACCAGACGCCGGTCGCCAAAGCGGCGGCTCCATTTGCCGATGTAGTAACCCTGGACCATAACCACGATGACGCCCACGAAAACGAACACCACGGCGTTGCCGGATGCATCCATGCCCAGCCGGGTGAGCGTGAAGAGCGAGATGATCTGCTCGAAGCCGCCAAAGGCAATCTGCTGGGCGAACATGAGCACAATCAGGATGCCCACGCCCGGATAGGCCAGCGCACGGAACAGCGTGCCGGCGCTGAGGGCCGCTTTGTCGCCCTTCGCGCTCGCTTTTGCCGGGTCGTGCGTCTCCTTGAGCACGAACGCCGTCAGCAAGACCGCGCCCAGCGAGAACGCCGCCGCGACAAACGCCGGGGCCGAGTAGTTGTTGCCGCTCAGCGCCAGGGCAAGGAAGGCGATCAGCGGGCCGACGACGAATCCCAGCCCAAACGCCGCGCCGAGCAGCCCCAGGCCTTGCGTGCGCGTCTTTTCGCTCGTGCTGTCCGCAATGATGGCCTGCGCCGTGGAGATGTTCGCGCCGGACAGCCCGTCGATGATGCGCGACAGGAACAACAGCGGCAGGCTGTTGGCAAAGCCCAGCACGAGGAAGCCGATCAGCGTGCCGATCTGGCTGGCGAGCAAGACCGGTTTGCGCCCGTAACGGTCGGACAGCCGCCCCAGGATCGGCGCGCCGATGAACTGCATCAGCGGGTAGGTCGCGCCCAGCAGGCCGATGACCGCCGCGCTGGCCCCGAACGACGCCGCGTAGAGCGGCATGAGCGGGATGATGATGGTCAGGCCCAGCAGGTCGATGAGTACGACGACGAAGACGGGCATGATCTTCTTGAAATCGAGCTTTTCATCCCCGGCGGCGTCCGCCGGATGCGAGGCGCTGTGCGCGGTCATACGGGCATACCCCAACGATTGACGCCGGCTACGGCGGGCAACACGACGACGCCCACGAAGATCAGGATCAGCGCGGCGAGCACGACCAGGCCGTAGTTGCGGGCGCGGATGGCCTGGTCGGCCTTCTTGAAGCGCGCCGAGACGAAATGTACCGCCAGCGTGACGACGATCATCAGGCCCAGGTGCTCGTACTGAGCGCGCTGCGGCGTCATGCCCGCGCCGAACCATTCGAGCAGGTGCAAGATGCCCAGCGCGACCTGGATATCCATCGCCACGGTGAAGACCATCATCAGCGCGCGGTCGAGGCGCAGATTGGCGATGACGCTCCGCCAGCGCAGCAGATACCACACCACGGCCAGGACGCCGATGCCCACGATTACCCAGCGGGTGACGGAATGCAAATCAAGCAGGAACGTCGGATTCATCGTTATCTCCCTCGGTGAGCCAATACAGAGTCAGTAAAGCGGCCCATCTCCGAATGCGAGATGGGCCGGGAAAAGCGCCGAAAACGCTGCCGAGACGTCACTTCTTGCGGGCGGGGAAGCGGCTCAGCACGGTGGCTGTGTCCGGGACGGGCAGCTTGTCGCCAAGCTTGAACTCACCCGGCGTCTTTCCGTCACGGCTGAGGCTGGCCACCAGCACCGGCGCGCCCTCGACGGCGAACTCCTCTTTCAGGTACGCCTGCCCGGTCTGGTAGCCCTCGGTGTCGATGCTGCACGAGGTGACCAGCCCAACGACGCGCCCGCGCCGGTCCAGGAGCGGCGTGCCGGGCTGCGGCGGGCGCACGCCCTTGTTGTCGAGGCGGAAGCGGGTAACCACGGCGTCGCGCTTCGCCTCGCGCTCGACGTAAGCCGCCTTGCCGATGAAGAACGGCTTCCACAGCTTGGCGTACCCGGCGAAACCGGCGTCGCCCGGCGTGAACTGGTGCGCGCCGCCCAGTTCGTGCCCGTAGAGCGGCAGCCCGGCCTCGGTGCGCGTGCTATCGCGCGAGGCCAGCCCGCACGGCGTCGCGCCCAGGCCGATCAGCGTGCGGAACAGGTCCGCCGCCTCGTCCGGGTGTACGAAGAGTTCGTAGGCGACGCGCTCGCCGGTGTAGCCGGTCCGTGAGATGACGAGCCGGTGTCCGTCCAGCGTGACCTCGACCACCGTGGACCACCCCATCTTCTTGATCCGGGCCTTGTCGGCGTCGCTGCCGGGCAGGCTCAGCAGGATGTCCTGGCTCTTCGGGCCTTGCAGGGCGATGTCCACGCGGCGATCCGCCCCGGTGGACGGCGCGCGCAGGTCGCGCAGTGTGACGCGCGACGGATCGTCCACGAGCGC
>JADZBY010000042.1 GCA_020851855.1 Anaerolineae bacterium | reverse complement strand
CCGCCATCAATACCGGACATTCCGGCGGGGCGGACAACGCAGGCGTTGTCCCTACGGCGGATCGTGTAGGGACGAGGCACGCCTCGTCCGCCATCAATACCGGATATCCCGGCGGGGCGGACAACGCAGGCGTTGTCCCTACAGCGGATCGTGTAGGGACGAGGCACGCCTCGTCCGCCATCACCACCGGACATTCCAGCGGGGCGGACAACGCCTGCGTTGTCCCTACGGCGGATCGTGTAGGGACGAGGCACGCCTCGTCCGCTCTCGCCGTCATTCTTGCCCCGCAGATTCACCGTCATCGCCCCGGCGCGCCTGAAGAATCTGCTCCAGGCTAATGCCGTAGCGGCGCGCGATCTCGTGGGCGTAACCGCGCCCTTGCGGCGAGCCGCGCCGGATGCGAAACGTGGGCACGGGCCGCCGTTCGCCGGACTCCGGGTCATCGACGAACTGGATATCCGCGATCAGGCTGTATACGCGGCTATCGCCTTCGACGGCGGCCTCGATCTCGTCGCAGTGCTCCGCTAACTCCACGAGATGGGTGGCGTACAGGGCGCGCACGCCGATGGCCCGCAGCCCGGCGACCACGTCTTGCGCCAGATAGAGCGCCTCGCTGGCAACGGTGCTGGACAGCGACTCGTTGAGCAAAACCAGGCTGTGCCGCGTCGCGCTCAGGCAGATGTCGCGCAGGCGTGAGGCCTCTTCGGCGAGCCGGCCCTGCTGGTTCTCTGGCGCGGGGAAGTGCGTGAAGATGGCGTCTACCGGGGAGAGCCGCGCCCGACGCGCCGGCACGAACAGCCCGGCCTGCGCCAGCACGTGCGCCAGCCCGACGGCTTGCAGATAGGTGGTCTTGCCGCCGCTGTTCGGGCCGGTCAGGATGGCGATGCGACCGTCGTCGTCCAGCCGCACGTCGTTGGGCACGGGCAGCGCGCCGTCCGGCTCGCGCAGAGTCAGCGCCAGGTTGACCAGCGCCTCGATCTCGACCCGCCGCTCGTCCAACGGGGCGATCTCCGGCTGGCAGAACGGCACGCCGCGCGCCTCAAGCCGCCGGATGAGCCGGGCCGCGCTGGCGAAAAAGGCCAGCTCGTTCTCCAGCCCGGCCAGCGGTTCGGCGCTGACCCGCACGAAGCGCTTCAGGGCGCGCGCCACCGGCCCGGCCACCTGACTGATCAGCCGGTCGAGGTCCTGGAAGAAGGGCGAGAGCGGCCTCAACTCGCGCTCGGCGGGCGTGAAGTGCAGCGGCGCGATGCTGCCCTCGTCGCCGTCCAACTCCGTCCGCACGCCGAGCAAGCGGCCCAGGAACGTGCGCGCTTCGCCTACGGGCCGGTCGTTGATGCGCAGCAACGCCGCCGACACCGGCTGAAACTGCTCATCCAGGTTGACGCCAATCGTCAGGCTGACGACGTTTTGCAGCGGGGCCTGGAGTTCCGGGAGCGCCGTCTTGAGGGCCTGGAAATCGTCGTCGTCAATCAGGGCGGTCAGGTTTGCACGCAGCGCCCGCAGCGCGTCCGAGGTCAGGCTGGCGGCGCTCAGCGCGGCGTGCAGGTCCTGGACGACGGTCAGGTACAGGTCCAGTTCGCTGATGCGGTCGATGGTTTCCAACAGCAAGCCACGCTGTTTCCTGCCCAGCAGCGAATGGCCCAGGCGCAGGTCGGCGAGGCGCGGCAGCAGGTTCGTCACTGCCTCGACCAGCGGCGGGTTGCGCAGGAAGTCGTTCAGCACGGCCTGACGCCAGACGATGACGGCGGGATCGGAGACGAGCGACGCCAGCGCCGCCTGGATAAAGGACGTGTAGCGCGTCCCGGCCTCGAAGGCGCGCGCCACGGCGTCCAGGCCCAGGTCGGCGGCCCAGCCCGGCGCGCCGGCGTATACCGGCAGCGGGCCGGACGGCGACATCAGGCTGAGGGCGGGCAGATTCACCGCGGCCCGGCGGCGCGGCGCGCGTTCGGATGGTCCGGTGGTGTCAGTCATGGCGTCAATTATAGTGCCGGGAGGGTCGAATCTCCGAAACGGCGCGCATTTCCCGCACCCAAACGGGCCGAGCGGCGCTACAATCCGCCCCGATAGATGGGATTTTCCGTTTCAAAAAGGAGTCTTCACGATGGCCCATCTCTTTGGCAAACAGTGGACGCGCGACGCGCTGATCCGGCGCGTGGGCAGCCTCGACCAGATCGCCGGGATTCGGCTGATGGAGAACGGCGACGGCACAGAGCGCGGCGGGCGCGTCCTGCACGTCTGGACCGGTACGGGCCTGTATTTCCACGTGCTGGCGGACCGCGGCCTGGACATCTCCACCTGCCGCTTCAACGGGCGGGCGCTGGGCTGGCTGTCGTCCACCGGCGAGGCGCACCCGGCCTATTTTGAGCCGGAAGGGCTGCGCTGGCTGCGCACCTTCACGGGCGGCCTGCTGGCGACGTGCGGCCTGGATCACTTCGGCCCGCCCAACGTCGATCAGGGTGAAGAGTTCGGCCAGCACGGGCGCTACGGCCAGATTCCGGCGAAAGCGGTGAGCTATAGCACGGCGTGGAACGGCGACGAGTACGAGCTGAGCATCAGCGGCGAGGTGCGCCAGACGCGCGTTTTTGGCGAGAATATCCTGCTGCGCCGCCGCATCTGGACGCGCCTGGGCACATCGCAGATCCATATCGAGGATCAGGTCACCAACGAGGGTTTTAGCCCGCAGCCGCACATGATCCTGTACCATTTCAACCTGGGCTTCCCGTTGCTGAGCGAGAGTTTGCGCCTGGGATTGGAGCCGAAAGAGACGCTGGCGCGCGACGCCGAAGCCGAGAAGGGCATCCGCGAGTGGCGCAACTTCACGCCGCCGCAGCATGGCTACAACGAGCAGGTCTTCCGGCACATCCCGCCCGCCAACGCCGAGGGCATGGCCGAGGTAAAGCTGGAGAACCCGGACTACGGCGTCGCGCTCACGCTCAAGTTCGACGCGGCGGCGCTGCCGTACCTGTACCAGTGGAAGATGATGGGCGAAGGGCTATACGTGCTGGGCGTCGAGCCGAGCAACACATCGACGCTGATGGGCCGGGCTTCGGCGCGGGCGCAGGGTGTGCTGCCGCACCTGGAGCCGGGCGAGACGAAGGTCTACCGCCTGAGCCTGGACGTGGCAGAATTGGCCGCCCACGACAATACGGCAGAATAGACGGACGTGAGATACGCGGACAACGTAGGCATTGTCCCTGCGCAATGGATTCTCACACATAGGTACGGATCGCACCGCCTGGACCTGAAGGTCCAGGCTGAAACGACGAAGCCCTTCGGGCTGAAGGTCAATTCTAGGGCCTGTCTGCAAACCCTCACCCCCGGCCCCTCTCCCTCATGGAGAGGGGTGAGGAAGCCAAGAGGTCCTCTGCTTTTCTCCCCTCTCGCTCTCGGGGTGAGAGGGGCTGGGAGAGTGAGAGTCAACCCAAGTAAAGAATTTGCAGACACGCCGCAGCCCGTCAGGGCTTTGCAGGTTCAGCCCCGTGCTTGAGCGCGGGGCGGCTCCCGGTCGATTCTGATGCGGTGGCCCTGAGAGGAAGGTCGGGGTGCGTTGCCCGGCGGATTTGGATCGGCTATAGTTTAGAAAAATCCGTCCACCGGGTGAATGACAGGGCCTAACCGATGCAAGCGACCAAGAATCCGCGCAGCCAGCCCGTGCGTGTGGCCCCGCCACAACGCCGTTCCCGGCAGCAAAAATCCGCCGGATCGGGCGTCCTCAAGTGGATCATCCGGCTGACGCTGCTGGGCGCTACGGCGGTGATGATGCTGTTCTTCATCGCCGCCATTTTTCTCGCCCTGCACCAGCTTCAGTTTGGCAAGCTCGTTTACCCCGGCGTCTCGGCCTATGGCATCGACCTGTCCGGCAAAACGCGCGACGAGGCCATCCAGGCGCTCGCCGCGCAGTACACCTACGGCGACGAGGCGGTCTTCACCTTTCGCGACGGCGAGCGGGCATGGCAGCGCACTGCGAAAGAGCTTGGCGTACGCTTCGAGCCGGAGCAGACCGTCGATGCGGCGTTCCTGGTCGGGCGCGGCGGCGGGCTGGTCAACAACCTGATCGCACAGGCGAACGCGTGGATGAACGGCACGCCCATCCAGCCGGTGGTCGTCTTCGACCAGTCCCAGGCGCAGGCCGTATTGGACCAGATCGCGGCGGACATCAACCGACCGGTGCAGGATGCGACGCTGCAATTGCGCGGCACGAACGTGATCACCGCGCCCAGCCAGATCGGGCGGCAACTGGATACGGGCGCGACGCTGGCGGCGGTGCGCGATGTGGTGCTGAATATGAGCACCGGCGCGGAAATCCCGCTCGTGATCCGCGAGAGCACGCCGCGCCTGCCCGACGTCCAGGCGGCGGCGGACCGGCTGCGCGCGGCGGTGTCCGGCCCGGTGACGCTGTACATCGAGACGCCGACCAGCGGCGATCCCGGCCCCTGGGAAGCCTCGGCGGAGTTCGTCGGCGGGCTGCTCTCGGTGAGCGAAATCACGGGCGACGACGGCGCGGTGCAATATGATGTGGGCGTGAACCCGGAGCCGCTGCGGGCTTTCCTGCAAGGGCTGGCCGACCAATTGCGGGTCGAGCCGCAGGATGCGCGCTTCGTATTCAATGACCAGTCGCGCACGCTGGAAGTCATCCGCGAGAGCATCAACGGGCGCGAATTGGACATTGACGGCTCGCTGGCGCGCTTCCAGGACGCCATGTTCCGGAGCGACAACCGGCGTGTGCCGCTGACCTTCAAAGTCGTCGTGCCGACGGTCAATTCGAACGCGACGGCGCAAGAACTGGGCATCGTCGAAGAGGTGGCGCGCGCCACGACGTTCTTCTACGGCTCCTCGGACGAGCGGCGCACGAACATCCAGGTGGCGGCGGCGCGTTTCCATGGCCTCGTCGTCGCGCCGGGCGACGAGTTCTCGTTCAACGAGCACCTGGGCGATGTCAGCCCGGAGACGGGCTTTGAGACGGGCCTGGTCATCTATGGCAACCGCACCATTCAGGGCGTGGGCGGCGGCGTGTGCCAGGTGTCCACGACGGTATTCCAGGCAGCGTTCTTCAGCGGCTTCCCGGTCACCGAGCGCTATCCGCACGGCTACCGGGTCGGCTATTACGAGCGCGGCACGACGGTGGCCAACGGGCAGACGTACCGCGCCGGGGTCGGGCTGGATGCGACGGTCTTTTCGCCCTACGTTGACCTGAAATTCGTGAACGACACGCCGTACCATCTGCTGATGGAAGCCTACTTCAACCCGACGGAGCAATCGCTGACCTTCAAGCTGTATAGCACCGGCGTGGGGCGCGTGGTATCGGTGACAGAGCCGACGCTGAGCAACCCGGTGCGGCACGGCCCGCCGGTGTATACGGAGAGCGATACGCTGCGGCCCGGCCAGCAGCGGCAAATTGACTCGGCAGTAGACGGCGTCGACGTGATGATCCGGCGCACCATCACGCAGGACGGGCGCACGGTGGTGGATGGCGAAGAGTTGTTCAGCCACTACCTGCCCTGGTCCGCCCAGATCATGGTCGCGCCGGGGCAGGCTCCGCGCCAGTGACCCGGCGGGCAGCGCGGAAAGACCCCCTAACCCTGCCCTTCCCCCCATGCAGAGGGGAAGGGAAAACCGGCTCTATAAGCCTCTCATTCTTCATGGGGCAGGGGTTAGGGTGGGGGAAACGGCCCTGAATCCTCACCAGGTTGAGGCGGTAGGGTGAGCAGGCGAATCGCCCGGCCTGCTGTGGGTGCGGGCAGGGTATGAGGATCATAAGAAGCGCGCCGCCAGCATTGACAGCGGCGGGCCGTGATCCTACAATGCATCGTGAGAAGAACGTGAATCAACGAGTTTTCTGGCGTGCACAGGGTGTAGCGTGAGGTGGGGAGAAGCGCGCCAGGGAGGCAAAACGTGGACAAGGACTATTATCAGACGCTCGGCGTCGAGCGCACAGCCACGGCGGACGATATCAAGAAGGCGTACCGCAAGCTGGCGCGCAAATACCACCCGGACAAGAATCCGGGCGACAAAACCGCCGAGTCGCGCTTCAAGGAAATCAACGAGGCGTATGAGGTCCTGAGCGACTCCGAAAAACGCGCTCGTTATGACCAGCTTGGCTCGGCATACCAGCAATACGGCGGCGCAGGCGGCTATGACTGGAGCGACATGGGCGACTCCGGCGTGCGCGTCGATTTTGGCGAAGGCGGCTTTTCGGACTTCTTCGCCTCGATCTTCGGCGGGCGCGGGCGGACGGCCCAGGAGAGCTACCGGCAGCCGATCAAAGGCCGCGACCTGGAACAGCCCATCGAGATCACGCTCGAAGAGGCGTACCAGGGCGCAGAGCGCATCCTGAGCCGGAACAACAAGCGCCGCACAATCCGGATTCCGCCGGGCGCACGCGACGGCACGCGCATCCGGCTGGCGGGCGAGGGCGAACCGGGATATGCCGGCGGCCAACCGGGCGATATGTACCTGATCGTATCGGTCAGGCCGCACCCGATGTACGAACGGCGCGGCGATGACCTGCACACCGAGCTGAAGATCGACCTGTACACCGCCGTGTTGGGCGGCGAAGTGACCGTGCCCACGCTCGGCGGCGAGGTGAAGCTGCGCATCCAGCCGGGCACACAGTCCGGCCAACTGGTGCGCATCAAAGGGCGCGGAATGCCGGTGCTGAAGGCTCCCGATCAGCGCGGCGACATGTACGCCAAGATTCTGATCCAAGTGCCGACGGGCCTTTCCGGCAAAGAACTGGCGCTCTTCGAGCAACTCGCTTCGTTACGGAGTGAGGACGCGCGCAGCTGACGGGGCGATGCGCCTGGATAGAGACGGACGTGATTGCGGGCGGCTCGCGAGCCGCCCCTACCGTGACGGTTCGTGTAGGGGCGCGTCGCGACGCCGGAGCAGGGGATGTGATTGCGGGCGGCTCACGAGCCGCCCCTACCGTGACGGTTCGTGTAGGGGCGCGTCGCGACGCGCCCGCGTGTCTGTATCCGCGACGGGGAGATGGCGGCCAGTCGATCCGGTATCCCGCATGACGAAATCGACGGACGGGCAGACCTGAGAAGACTCTCAGTGCTGCCCGTTTTTATGTTTTTGTGCGATCTGGGCCGTATGCTAATCCCGATACACGCGGAGAAAGGTGAAGCAGCGGAATGATTAGAGAGTCAAACGAGTGGGCTGGGGCATCGGGACGAAAGCTTAAACAGGCAGCGACAGGCGTGGTGTTCGTGGCGCTCGCGCTCGTCGCGGTGTTGCTGGTCATCGGCCTGACGGGCGTATCGCTGTTCGGGGAGCGACCGCCGGCCTTCCGGGGCACGCCGCTCTCGGTATCGCCGGTGGTGTACGGTGGGCTGCGCGCGCTGCAAGCCACGCCCACGGCGGTCGCGCAGGAAGCGGTCAACGAAGCCGAGGCGGTCCAACAGGTGATGATCAACGTGTTCGGGCGCGTCGATCCCTCGGTGGTGAACATCGAGGTGAGCGTGGCGCAGGGCGGCGGCGTGATGGGCGGCAGCGGCTCCGGCTTTGTGCTCGACGCCGAGGGGCACATCGCGACAAATGCCCACGTGGTGCGCGGCGCACAGGACATCTGGGTGACTTTCAGCGACGGCTACGCCACGGAAGCGACCCTGATCGGGCTGGATGACTACGCCGATCTGGCGGTGATTAAGGTGGACATGGACCCGGCGCGCCTGTACCCGGTGACGCTGGGCGATTCGAGGACCTTGCAGGTCGGCCAGACGGTGATCGCCATCGGCAACCCGTTCGGGCTGCGCAGCTCGATGACGGTGGGCGTGATCAGCGCCACCGGGCGCGCGCTCGCTTCTGCGGCCAGCCAGCAGGGTACGATCTCGGCGCGTTCGCTGTACCAGAACCCGTCGATTATCCAGGTCGATGCGGCGATCAACCCCGGCAACTCCGGCGGCCCGTTGCTCGATCTTCACGGGCAGGTTATCGGCATCAACTCCGCGATCCGGACCGAGTCGGGCGGCTTCGAGGGCATCGGTTTCGCCGTGCCGGTGAACACGCTGAAGCGCATCGTGCCGCAACTGATCGAAAACGGGCGCGCAGAGTATAGCTGGCTGGGCATCACGTCCATCAGCCCGGAGTCGAGTGGGCTGACCGGCGCGTCGGTGGCGGCGCTGGCCGACCGCTACAACCTGCCCGTCGATTACGGTGTGATCATCACCAGTGTCACGCCCGGATCGCCCGCCGCCGAGGCCGGGTTGCGCGGCGGCAGCCAGGTCGTGCCGGTGCGCAACGGCGAGATCACGCTGGGCGGCGACATCATCGTCGCGGTGAATGGCGAGCCGGTGCGGGATTTTGACGACCTGATGGGCTATCTGGTAGCGAACACATCGCCGGGCGACACGGTGACGCTCACCGTGTACCGCGACAACCAGCCCTTTGATGTGCAGGTCACGTTGCGGGCGCGGCCAGAGTAGGCGTTACCCTCACCCCCGGCCCCTCTCCCTCATGGAGAGGGGTGAAAGACGTAGAACGCATCCGGCTTTACTCCCCTCAGTGCCGGCGGGAGTGAGGGCCGGCGCTAGAGCACGAGCGGGAAATAGGGCGTGACGCGGATGATCCGTTGGGAGTAATTCGTCACGTATTCCATGAGCTTGGTGTGCAGCTCGCCCCATTCGGGCGTCGTGAGCATCGTCTTCACCGACTGGTAGTCGTCGGCAATGCCGCCAGTCATGATCTGCGGGTGCTTGCCATACATGGTGTACCAGCTCTCGGTGGGCTGCACGCCAAGCCGGGCCAGACCGGGCGCAAACTCGCGCACCAGGAACTCGAAGTACTCCTGGTCTTTGCCGGGCTTGATGTCGTAGTTCATGATCAGCTTGACCTGCATGGTTGCACCTCGGCGTCCCGATCTGACTGGCGGCCCAAACCGGCTGGATGTGCTGGAATGCTCAGCGGCTGGCTTCCAGGACCACGATCTGCATCTGCTCCGGAAGGCTGCTGCTGGTGACTTTGAAGGTCTGCTCCTGCTGCACCCGGCTGACGCCCATCTCCTTGAGGAACTTGTCGAGCGGGTCGAGGTTCGGCATGGCTTCCGGCGTCTGGTAGTGCATGGGGATGACGATGTTCGGCTCCAGCAGACTGATCATCTCGACGGCCTGGGTTGCGCTCAGCCCGCCGCCGCCGCCCACCGGCACGAGCAGCACATTGGCCGCGCCGAGCAGTTCGATGACCGACTGAGGCGGGATATGGTCCAGATCGCCCAGGTGCACAACGGTCAGGCCGTCGTATTCGAACAGGTAGCCGACGTTCTCTTTGGGCGTCTCGCCGCTCGTATTGTGCAACGCCGCGCCGATGATGAACACGCCGCCGATCTCGTACTCGCCGGGCCGGTCGATGACGCGCTGCACGCCCTTCGCCGCCGCGTAGTTGTTGTGGCCGGGCGCGTCGTGGCTGATGGTCACCACATCCGCCTTGAGCTTGGGCGCGGGCAGCCCGATGGTGTCGTGGAACGGATCGGTCACGATGGTGGCCTTTCCACGTTCAGAGAAGCGAAAACAACTCAGCCCATACCACGCGATTTCCATGCGCCAGCGCCTCACCTAAGCCTGTACGAGAAGTGCGGAACGAAGTCCGGAAAGTATAGCGCCAAACGGGGCAGAATCCAACGGATTCGGCGCACACGATGGCCCTTCAGAGCCATGAGAAGCGTGGCTTGGCTTGAGTCTTGCCGAAAGACCCGAACAAGTGTACAATTCATACACTTACGTGATCACACTCCCGTCTACAATCGTCCGGACTCCTTCATGGGCCATCGGGTCGATACCGGGCCGTGTTTTAAGCCGCCACGGCGCGGGCGAAGCACGCCCAGTTTCGCTCAATTTCGGGTTCAGCAGCCATCTTTCAACGGGTGACGCCAGCTTATGATGCAGAACAAGATCATCGTTCGGGGCGCACGCGAGCACAACCTCAAAAACATCAACGTGGAGATTCCGCGCAACCGGCTCGTCGTGGTGACCGGGCTATCCGGCAGCGGCAAGTCGTCGCTGGCGTTCGATACGATTTTCGCCGAAGGGCAGCGCCGGTACGTCGAGTCGCTGTCGGCCTACGCGCGCCAGTTCGTCGGCCAGATGGAGAAGCCCGACGTCGACCAGATCGAGGGCCTGTCGCCGGCCATCTCGATTGACCAGAAGGGCGTCAGCTCCAATCCGCGCTCGACGGTGGGCACGGTCACGGAGATCTACGACTACCTGCGCCTGCTGTACGCCCGCGTCGGCATCCCACACTGCCCGGTGTGCGGATCGCGCGTCGAGGCGCAGAGCGCGCAACAGATTGTCGAGAACATCGAAGCCCTGCCGGATGGCCGCCGCATCCAGGTTCTCGCGCCGCTGATCAAGGACCGCAAAGGGCAGCACGAGAAGGTGTTTGAGGACGTGCGCAAGGCGGGTTTTGTCCGCGTGCGCGTTGACGGCCAGATTCGGGACGTCGAAGAAGATATTGAGCTGGCGCGCTACGAGATGCACACCATCGAGGTGGTGGTGGACCGGCTCGTCGTGCGGCGTTTCGAGGACCCGGAGAGCGATGACGCCAAGTCGGCGCGCAGCCGCCTGACCGACTCGGTAGAGACGGCGCTGGAGATGGGCGACGGCGTGATCATCGTCAACGACGTGACGGACAGCGCCAGTCCGCGCGACATCCTGTTCAGCGAGAAGCTGGCGTGCGTGTTCGGCCACGGCTCGCTGCCGGAGATTGAGCCGCGCACCTTCAGCTTCAACAGTCCGCACGGCGCGTGCCCGACCTGCCAGGGCCTGGGCATGCGCCTGGAGATCGACCCCGACCTCATCGTGCCCAACCCGGACCTGTCCCTGGAAGAAGGCGCAATCTCGGACCTGGCCTGGTCCTCGGACATCGACAGCGGCAGCATGACCTTGTTACTCACGGTGGCCAACGCCCACAACGTCCCGCGCAACGTGCCGTGGCGCGAATTGACGCCCGCCCAGCGCAAGGTCATCCTGTACGGGACCGGCAACCGGCGCTACGAGATCCGCTTCACGGCCAGCGACGGGATGCCGCGCATGTGGCACGCTACCTGGGAAGGCATCATCAACTCCGTGCAGCGCCGCTACGAGCAGACGGACTCGGACTTCATGCGCGACCGTTACCAGAGCCTGATGGCCGAGCGGCCCTGCCAGACCTGCAAGGGCGCACGGCTGCGGCCCGAAGCGCTGGCGGTGACCATCGCGGACCTGTCGATCCGGCAGGTGAGCGAACTGCCCGTGATCAAGCTCAAGGACTGGGTGCAGAGTCTGCGCGGTACGAACGGCCAAGCGCCCATCCTGAGCGTGCGCGACCGGCAGATCGGCCACCAGGTGTTGAAAGAGATCGAGGCGCGCGTCAGCTTCCTGGTCGATGTTGGCCTGGACTACCTGTCCATGTCGCGCGCGTCGGGCACACTGAGCGGCGGTGAGGCGCAGCGCATCCGGCTGGCGACGCAGATCGGCAGCCAGCTCACCGGCGTCTTGTATGTGCTGGACGAGCCGTCCATCGGCCTGCACCAGCGCGACAACGCCCGCCTGATCCACACCCTGGAGCGTATGCGCGACCTGGGCAATACGCTGTTGGTGGTCGAGCACGACGACGAAACGATGCGCGCCGCCGACTGGATCATCGACCTGGGGCCGGGCGCAGGCGAGCACGGCGGGCATGTGGTGGCCGAGGGCACGCCCGACGAGATCATGGCGCACCCGACCAGCGTCACCGGCGCGTTCCTGTCCGGGCGGCGGCAGATCGACATCCCGGAGCGGCGGCGCAACGGCAATGGGCAGATGATCTCGATCCGTGGCGCGCGCGAAAACAACCTGAAGAACATCAACGTGGACATCCCGCTGAAGAAACTGGTGGTCATCACCGGCGTGAGCGGCAGCGGCAAGTCCACGCTACTCATCGAGATTCTGTACAAGCGCCTGGCGCAGATCATCAACGGCTCGCGCGAGCGGGCAGGCGCGCATGACGCCATCGACGGCCTGGACGCCATCGACAAGATCATCAACATCGACCAGACGCCCATCGGGCGCACGCCGCGCAGCAACCCGGCGACGTACACCAAGATGTTCGACGCCATCCGCACGCTGTTTTCGGAACTGCCGGAGAGCAAGGTGCGCGGCTACGGGCCGGGCCGCTTCAGCTTCAACGTGAAGGGCGGGCGCTGCGAGAACTGCGAAGGGCAAGGCCAGCTGCAGATCGAGATGCAGTTCTTGCCCGACGTGTTTGTGCCGTGCGACGTGTGCCACGGCGCGCGCTACAACCGCGAGACGCTTCAGGTGAAGTACAAGGGCAAGAGCATCGCCGATGTGCTGAGTATGACCGTTTCGGAAGGGTTGGAGTTTTTCGCCAACTTCCCGTCGATCAGCCGGGCGCTGCACACGCTTGAGGCGGTCGGGTTGGGCTACATCCGCATCGGCCAGCCGGCCACGACGTTGAGCGGCGGCGAGGCGCAGCGCATCAAGCTCAGCCGCGAGCTGTCCAAGCGCGGGACGGGCCGCACGCTGTATGTGCTGGATGAGCCGTCGGTGGGCCTGCACGCCGCCGACGTGGAGCGGCTGATCCACGTCCTTCAGGCGTTGGTCGAGCAGGGCAACACGGTGGTGGTCATCGAGCACAACCTGGACATCATCAAGGTAGCGGACTGGTTGATCGACATGGGGCCGGAAGGCGGCGACCGGGGCGGCGAGGTGATCGCGTCGGGCACGCCCGAAGACGTGGTGGCCGCCAGCGACCGCAGCTACACGGGCCAGTTCCTCGCCGGGGCGCTGGAGCGGGTAGAATAGGGGGATACGGGCCGGGAGGCGACCTATGGATTTCGAGCGGCTGCTAGAAGTGATTGATACACTCTCACCGCAAGAGCTTGAGCAGTTGAAGGCGCACCTTGCCCGGCGTGAGCAGAACCAAGTGCGCGACGCCGAAGCCTGGGGGATGGCGCTGGAGGCGGCAGCCGCCGAGTTTCGCGGCGACTCTTCACCGGAAGAGCTTGCCGACTTATTCGCAGCGATCAATGAGAAAAGCCCGCCGACAGATAAAGGGTTATGACTCTGCTGCTGCTGGACACGAACGCTATTTCCGACCTCTTGTCGCCGACTCCAGAAGCGCGACAGTGGGCTACCGGACGCCGTCGCGTGGGCGATGAGCTTGGTATCTGCCTACCGGTCTATTATGAAGTTTTGCGTGGTCTGTTGTGGCGCGGAGCGACAGTGAAACTGCGCAGTTTCAGGACAGCGATTCTCCCACTCCTATATCAGGTAACGCTCATTGACACGGATTGGGAGCAAGCAGCCCGCTTCTGGGCAATGGCTCGCCGTTCCGGAAAGCAACTCGGCGATCCTGACCTGCTTCTAGCGGCGATAGCCTTCCGGTTGAGCGCGATTATTGTGAGCGCCGACCGGGATTTCGCCGCTTTACCCGTAACTCATCTGGATTGGCGCGCGACATAGCCACTTCAGTGGCATTCTTACCGCCGTTCCCCACACCCCCGTATTGATAGCCCCACGCCGCCCTGATACAATGTACGCGCTTCGTGACGCCCAGGGAGACCCAACTTGAGCCTGCTACAAGACCACATCGCCGAGGTAGTGCGGCAGGGCATCCGCGCCGCACAGGCCGCCGGCCAGTTGCCCACGTTCGACATCCCCGAACTGACCATCGGCCATCCCAAACGCCCGGAACACGGCGATTTTGCCTCGTCGGTGGCGCTCCAGGTCCAGAAGTTGGCCGGCAAGCCGCCGCTGGACGTGGCGCGTATCATTCAGGCTCATCTGCCCCAGGCCGATTTCCTGTCCGCCGTCGAGGTCGCGCCGCCCGGTTTCATCAACTTCCGGGTGTCATCGGCATGGCTGGCTGCGCAGGTCGATCACATCCTCGCGGCGGGCGAGCGCGTCTTCCAGAGCAGCCTGGGCGCGGGCAAAAAGGCGCAGGTGGAGTATGTCAGCGCCAACCCGACCGGCCCGCTGAGCGTACACCGTATCCGGGGCGGCGTCATCGGGGACACCATCGCCAACCTGCTGGCGGCGGTCGGCTACGACGTGACGCGCGAGTATTACTTCAACGACGCCGGCCAGCAGATGAATATCCTGGGCGAGAGCGTGCGGGCGCGCTATCTTGAACTGCTCGACGTGCCCGTACAATTCCCCGAGAAAGGCTACAAGGGCCTGTACATCCGCATGATCGCGGCCATGATCTACGCCTTCAAGGGCGACAGTATGCGCGACGCCTCGGTCGAGGACTTCCGCGCCATCGCCACGCAGGGCATCATCCGCCGCATCCTGAGCAGCCTGGCGCGCGTCAACATTCGCCACGACGTGTATTTCAACGAGGTTAGCCTGTACGAGAGCCGCGCCGTGTGGGACACGGTCGAAGAATTGCGGGCGCGCGGCTATGTCTATGAAAAAGACGGCGCGACGTGGTTCGCATCGAGCCAACTGGGCGACGAAAAGGACCGCGTTATCGTCAAGCGCACCGGCGACCCGACCTACCGCCTGCCGGACATTGCCTATCACCGCAACAAGCTGGAGCGCGGCTTTGACCTGATCGTGGACGTGTTCGGCGCAGACCACGCGGCAACCGCGCCCCAGGTGTTGCTCGGCGTGCGGGCGCTCGGCCACGATCCATCCGTGGTGCGCACCATCATTCACCAGATGGTCGAGCTGGTCGAAGCAGGCGAGAGCCGCCGGATGAGCACGCGGCGGGGCGATTTCGTCGAGCTTGACGAGCTTCTCGAAGACGTGGGCGCGGACGCCGTGCGCTATTTCATCCTGGCGCAGAATCCAAACACGGCGATGAACTTTGACCTTGATCTGGCGCGTTCCCAGGGCGACGAGAACCCGGTATACCGCATCCAGAATGCGCACGTGCGCTGTGCGGGCATTTTGCGCAAGACGGCGGCGCGCGGCCTGGACGACGACGGCGCGGATTTGAGCCTGCTGGGGCCGGATGAGCTTGGCCTGGTGCGCAAGATGCTCGAAGCGGAAGAAGTCATTGAGCGCGCCGTCGTGGAGATGGCTCCGCAGTCGCTCGCGCACTTCGCGCTGGAGCTGGCCGGCCTGTTCCACCCGGTGTATGACCGTGTGCGCGTCATCTCGGACCAGGAAGACATCCCGCTGGACGTGCAGAAGGCGCGGCTGCGCTTTTACCGCGCGGCGAAGGTGGTCTTCAAGCGCCTGCTGACGCTGATGGGCATGTCCGCGCCGGAAGCGATGGAGCGCCGCGAGCGCAAGGACGCGCCCGGCGGCGCGGCGACCGCCGAAACGGAGATGGAAGCGGAAACGGACGGGGACGCAGAGTAGAGTCGAACAGACGGGACGGAGCCGGACATGGGCCTGAAACCTGACCACTGGATTCGGAAGATGGCCAAAGAGCACGGCATGATCGAGCCGTTCGAAGAGCGGCAGGTCAGCAGCGGCGTGATCAGCTATGGCCTCAGCTCGTATGGCTACGATATTCGCGTGGCCGACGAGTTCAAGATTTTCATCCCCAACCCGTACAATACGGTCGTGGACCCCAAACACCTCGACGAGCGCTCGCTGTTGCCCTTCAAAGGCGAGGTGTGCATCGTGCCGCCCAACTCGTTTGCGTTGGCGCGCACGGTGGAATACTTCCGCATCCCGCCCACCGTGCTCACCGTGACCGTCGGCAAATCGACCTATGCGCGCTGCGGCATCATCACCAACGTGACGCCGTTTGAGCCGGGCTGGGAAGGCTTCGTGACGCTCGAAATCTCGAACACCACGCCGCTGCCCGCGAAAATCTACGCCTTTGAGGGCATCGCGCAGGTGTTGTTCTTCGAGGCCGACGAGCCGTGCGAGGTGAGTTACGCCGACCGCGCGGGCAAATACCAGAAACAGCAAGGCATCGTGCTGCCCAAAGTGTGACGCGCGCCGCACGCTGGCTAACGACCGGCGTGTGTGCTACAACTAGCCTATGGAAACGTCACGGTAAATGGCAGCCTGCCCCGCCAGCATGGCGCGTGTGACCATGCAGACGGCGGGGCGGCGCTTTGAAGGCGGTTGGGCTGGTATGTCGATATCCGAGTCGTTGTTCGGGGAGCCAAACGAAAACGCCGAACGCCCGCGTCTGCTGTTCACCCCGCGCCCAACGCCGGACATCTCCGACCAACTGGCCCGCGCCCTGGGCGACCTGTTCATCATCCAGGAAGCCGCACCGGGGCCACGCCCACTCGTGCAGCGGGCCATGCGCACCTTCATCTTCCGGGGCAAACTGACCGGCGACTCCGAACGGCTGTACCCGGTCATCACCGAGCGCTTCAAGGCGTTGGGCTTCACGCCGATGCTCCAGCGCGATGGCGATGTGGACGTGGTCATCGCGCTGGAAGGTCTGTTGCAGGCGCGCCGCGTCTCGTCGCCGGTCTGGCTGCACGTCTTGCTGCTGGTCATCACCATCATCACCACGACGCTGAGCGGCGCGCAGTTCCAGAATTATCGGCTGGACGTGCTGATCCGCGAGGTGGGCGAGCGCGGCAATCTGGCCTATCTGTGGAACGTGATCCGGGCCGGCGCGCCGTTTGCCCTGACCCTGTTACTGATCCTGGGCGTGCACGAGATGGGGCATTACATTGCGGCGCGGCGGCACAAAGTCGACGTGACGCTGCCCTATTTCATCCCCTTTCCTTTGATCGGCATCCTGGGCACGCTCGGCGCGGTGATCTTCATCAAAAGCCCGCTCACCAACCGCAAGCAGCTCTTCGACGTGGGCATCAGCGGGCCATTGGCGGGCTTCGTCGTGGCGCTGATCGCGTTCATCATTGGGCTGTTCCTGATCCCGGCGGACCGGCCCAACCTCGCCTTTTATGCCGCGTTTGGCAGCGAGCGGCTGGGCATGCCGCTGCTCTTGCAGGGCCTGGGCGATGTGCTGCGCCCGGACATCGCCAACCTGTCGCGCTTCGTGGCGCGGCAGCCGGTGGCGCTGGCGGCGTGGTTCGGGATGCTGCTCACGGTGCTGAACCTGCTGCCCATCGGCCAGCTGGACGGCGGGCACGTCATGTACGCGCTCTTTGGGCGGGCGGCGTGGTCGATAGCCCTGTTTGTGTTCGCGGGCATGGTCTTCCTGGGCGTGAGCGGAATCTTCCCCAGCCTGATGATCTTCGCCATGCTGGCGCTGCTCACCGGCCTGCGCCACCCGCCGCCCGGCGACGACATCACCGACCTGGGCACACGGCGGCGGCTGATCGGCTATGCGACCATCGTCCTGTTCTTCCTGATCGGCACGGCCACGCCGTTCATGTTCGGGCCGGGCTGAGCGCGCCCCAGGCTCAGAACATGGGCGGCGGGCGGTGCTCCATCAGCCAGCGCTGCACCTCAACCGGCTCTTCTCCGTCTTTGGGCAAAAGGCGACGGTACGCGCCGTCGGGCAGCAATTCGCGCGACTTCACATTGTCCCGCATCTCGATGCCGATGATCTGGTCCATGATGCGGCGCTTGAGCGGCAGTGATTCCACGGGAAAGACGACCTCGACCCGGCGGTTCAGGTTGCGCTGCATCAGGTCGGCGCTGCCCAGGTAAATCTCGTCCTTGCCGCCGTTCAGGAAGTAGAAGATGCGGGCGTGCTCCAGGTAGCGGCCCAGGATGCAGCGCACGCGGATGTTCTGGCTCAGGCCGGGGATGCCGGGCCGCAGGCAGCAGATGCCGCGCACCAGCAGGTCGATCTGCACGCCCGCGATGGACGCCTCGTACAGCTTCTCGATCATGCGTGGATCAACCAGCGAGTTCATCTTGAAGACCATACGCGCCGGTTTGCCCGCCTGGGCGTGTTTGATCTCGCGCTCGATCATGGCCGCGATGCGCTTGCGAAGGTACTCCGGGGCCACGATCAGCTTCTTGTAATTCGTATTGCTGGCATAGCCCGTCAGGCGGTTGAAGAGCAGCGTGGCGTCCGCGCCGATGGTTTCGTCGCAGGTCAGCATGGCGATGTCGGTGTAGATGCGCGCCGTGGTGGCGTTGTAGTTGCCGGTGGACAGGTGCACGTAGCGGCGCACGCCGTCCGGCTCGCGGCGCACCACGAGCGTGACTTTGGCGTGCGTCTTCAGCCCGACGAGGCCATACACCACGTGCACGCCGGCGCTTTCCAGTGCGCGCGCCCACGTGATGTTGTTTTCCTCGTCAAAGCGCGCTTTCAGTTCCACCAGCGCGGCGACCTGTTTGCCGTTTTCCTGCGCCGTCATGAGCGCCTCGACGATGGGCGACTTGCTCCCGACGCGGTACAGCGTGGTCTTGATGGCCAATACCTGCGGATCGACGGCGGCCTGCCGGTAAAACTCCACGGTGGGCAGGAACGAGTCGTAGGGGTGGTGGAGCAGGATGTCGCCACGGCGGATGGCCTCGAAGATGTCGCTGCCGGGCGGCAACTCGGCGGGGCGGTGCGGCACGTAGGGTGGGAATTTGAGCTGCGGCGCGTCGATGTTCGCCAGATCGGCCAGTTCCTTCATGCCCAGCGGCGCGCGCAGGATGTACACGTCCTCTTCGCCCAGTTCGAGATGGTTCATGAGCAAGCTGCGGACATTTTCGGGCATGGTATCGACCACGTCGAGGCGCACCACCGGGCCGAAACGGCGCTGACGCACCACGTCCTCGACCGTTTCCAGCAGGTCGGACGCCTCTTCTTCGGCGATTTCCATGTCGCTGTTGCGTGTGACACGGAAGGCGCTCGCCGCCGTCACTTTCAGGCCGGGAAAGAGCATATCCAGGTTGGCGGTCATCAGGTCTTCGAGCCAGATGAAGCGGTGGCCGTCGGGCTGCGCCTCGGCGTTGCCGTACTGGCGGTGCACGTCGTGGAGCGAAACAATGCGCGGCATCAGGCTGGGCACTTTGACGCGCGCAAACAGTTCGTTGCCGTCGGCGTCCGCGACGATGACGGCCAGACTCAGGCTCAGGTTGGAGATGTGCGGGAAGGGCCGCCCCGGATCGACGGCCAGCGGCGTCAGGATGGGGAAGACCTCGATCTCGAAATAGCGGCGCAGCGCGTCGCGGTCGGCCTCGGTGAGCTGGTCATAGTCCAGGATGTGCACGCCGTTGGCGGCAAGCTGCGGCACGATCTCGTCGTAGAAGAACTCGCGCATCTGCACGAGCATGGGCAGCACACGCTGGCGAATCTCGGCCAGTTGTTCCTGCGGCGAGAGGCCGTCCGGCGTGGCGTCGACCACGCCCACGGCAAGCTGGTCCTTCAGGCCGGAGACGCGGACCATGAAGAACTCGTCCAGGTTGTTGCTGAAGATGGACAAGAAGCGCACCCGCTCCAGCGGCGGCAGTTCCGGGTTGTAGGCCTCTTCGAGGCAGCGCCGGTTGAACTCCACCCAGCTTAACTCGCGGTTGATGTAGTGCTGCGGCGCTTTCAGGTCTGGCGCGGGCGGTGTACTGTCGGCAGTAAGGTTTGTATTTTCTATTTTCCGATTCATCGGGAGTTCCTCGTCATCCCCAGAGTCATTGGTCTTGATCCGTTTCGCTTGATTGTAGTCGAGGTTGGGATTGTGCACTCCGCAAGTCACGGAATGTGCAGGCGTGCATCCTGGATGACGCTTTGCTTGAAGCGCCAGTACGCCTCGCTCAGGCTGACCTTGAGCGTGTGCGGGTTCTCCAGGCGGCGGCTTTCCAGGCGGATGGTGCGAATCTGCTGCTTGGCGTAGGCTTTCACGTCGAGCAGCGCGGGCGGCGTGTAGACCAGCCGTCCATCCTCGAAGATGGGCACGTGCAGGCTGGAAACGGCGTCGAAATTCTCGTAGACGGTGCTCTGGCTCGGGTTGCGCGGGTTGATGCCGGTGATCTTCACGCCTGGCTCGATGCGCTCGTCGGGCAGGCCGATGATGTCGGCCACGATGAAGCCGTTGCGCAAGAGCCGCGTGACGCGCTTCAGGCCCGGATTGGTCATCTTCTCCGGCTGCGCAGAAATCTTGACGCGGGCATCCCAGCCGTTCTGGTCGGCGGGTGCGCTCTCGTGCACGGCGACGAGCTTGTACACGCCGCCGAGCGACGACTGGTCGCCGCCGGTGATCAGGTCCGTGCCCACGCCGAACACCAGCCGGTCGATGACCGCCTCGGCGTTGATCTTCGCCACCGGCTCCCCGACTTGCAGGCTGATCTCGCGCAGATAGCCCTCGT
>JADZBY010000041.1 GCA_020851855.1 Anaerolineae bacterium | reverse complement strand
CCGCCCGCGCGCACCACGCCGGTCAGGAAGACGGCGGGCGTGCCCAGGTTGCCGAGCACGACACACACCAGCAGCGCCAGCGCGCCGGCCACATACGGGTTTGCGCCCGGCACGCGCAGGGCAAAACAACGGCGCGCGGCGGGCGGGGCGTCCGGCGCATCGCTGCCCGGCTCGTCGCGGCGGAACCAGCGCGCGGCGGCCAGATTGAAGGCCAGCGAGAACGCGCCGATGCCCGTCAGGGCGAAGAGGGTGGGCACGATCAGGTTGTAGGCGACCGACGGCATGATGCCGAGCAACTTGACCGGCGCGCCGACCAGCACATAGCCGTAATAGTAATAGTTCATGTACCCGCCCGCGTACCACGGGTCATAGGGCGGGAAGACGGTGCTGCGCAGAACGGCGTTGAAGTAGGCGAAGTTCATCGGCTTTTCGCCGCCGAGCGTCTGCGCCCACAGGTCCGGGTTGCCGAGCCGCACCAACAGGAAGGCGACGAACAGCAGCAGCGTGATGCCCTCGATCACGATCAGGTGGCGGATGTTCTGGCGCACGTAGGCGAAAAACTCGACGCGCCGCCGCCAGACCAGCGCCGCGCTGAAGGCCGCGACGGCCAGCATGATCAAGAACAGGCCGCCTTGCGACCAGGTGAGGAACTTCAGCGAGCCGCCCACCCAGGCGATCCACGAGACGAGCAGCAACCCGGCGATCTTGGCGAACGGATAGGCCCGGTCCGGCAGGGCGGGCAGCAGGAAGTACAGGATCGGCCACACGGCCCAACCGAAGGCGAGCATGGCCAACCACCACGCCGCCACGCTGAGCACCGGCTGGGCGTTCACCAGCCAGTCGCGGTTGAACAGGTTGCTGTACGTGCCGCCCTGCGTCTGAATGTCGCGCAGCGTATCGTCCATCATCAGGCCGGTGGGCGCGGCGGTCGTTTCCAGCGCGCCCCAGCGAATGATGCCGATCAGCGTCGGGTCTTCGGCGCGCAGAGATACCATGCTCGAATCATTGAGCGGGTGCGCGCCGAGCACGTCGGCTACGGTCGCGCTGCTGTAGCGGGCCGGGTCTTTCTTGAAGACGAAGACGGCGGGATGGTCATAGACGCTGAACGCCTCTTCGGACTCCCACTCGTTGACCCAGGCGGGCACGTTGAACGTCGGCAGCGTCTGATCGTGGATGCGCAGCCCGCCGATCTGGTAGGTGGACACCGACTGGTGCACCAGATCAAAGCCAAGCTGCCCGGAGAAGAGCGCCTTGTAATAGTTCACGCTCATCGGGTAGCGCGTCGGCATCCGCGTGACCGTGTCGTAGAAACGGTTGCTGCTGATGGTCAGGTAATCCGTCTCGTCCAGCACCGTTTGCATGATCTGCTGCTTCTGGTAATCGTCCTCGGCAGACAGGTACAGCTCTTCGCCGCGGTAGTACAGGCCCCATGGATCGACGCCGTCGCAGGCGGCCAGATCGGCCATGCCGGGCGGCAAGTCCTCGCTCCAGGGCATGCCGCCCGGCAGCGCGCAGATCTTGGCCGGCACGGCGTCATCCCACGGGCCTTCCGTGGCGATCACCGCGCCGCTGATGATGGCCGGGCCGCCGTCCGCGGTGGACAGCGCCACGGTGAGCGACTGATCGGCGGCCAGGCGCACCGGGTTATCCAGGACGATGCTGGCCGGGTCGCCCAGCGGTGAGCGCGCCGTGTTGTTGGCCTGTTCGGCGGGAATGCGCAGCGCGCCGCGCGCCAGCAGGTCGCCGCTCGCGCCGTCGCTCAGCGTCACGTTGAGCGCCGTATCGCGCGCATCGGCGAGTGGATTGCGCAGGTGGGCGATCTCGATCCGGTCAAAGGTCCCGGCAAACGGCGCGGTGAACTGCACCGAAGTGGGAATCGCGCCCAGCGCCGTGCTGGCCTGCCCGGTTTCCAGCGCGGGATTGTCGGGCAAGACGACGCCGGCGGTTGGGCCGTTCGTGCCGTCGGCCACGGTGAAATCGGCGGCCTGTGAGGGCAGGCGCAGCACGGTCAGCGGCGCGTCGCTCCACGTCACGAGGAAGTAACTGCCGCCGGGGATGAGCGGCGCGGGGCGATCCAGGGCGATGGTGTGCCCGCTGCCATAGACCGCGTCGCCGCTGCCAAAATCCCCCTCGATCTGGCCGGTGGCCAGGATGCTCGCGCCGTTTTGATCGGCGGCGATGGCGGCGTGAAAGGTCTTGGCCTCGCCCTGCCGGGTCGTATCGAGCAGCTGGTGCACGATGACGCGGTCCACCTGGGCCGAGGGCGCGACAAACGGCGCGATGGCCCGCTCGCCGCTGTGGTACGGCGTGGCGTTGGCGCTCTGGCCGGTCGCCCAGAAGGGCATGTTCACCAGCCGCGCCTCGCCGCCGTCATCGGGCGTCATACGGACCGAGAGCGCGCTGGGCACGTTCTGCAAAATCCAGTGCGAAGCGGAAACGCGCGTGAGCTGCTTGCGGTAGATGCTGGTGAAGGCCGCCGCCCAGACGTACGTGAAGGCGAGCGTGAAGACGAGCAGCCCGACCGCGCCGGCATACGCCCAGCGCCGCCATCCCGCCGCCGATTCGGCGCGTTGCGGCGATTCGGGGAAGACCTCGCGCCAGCTTCCCTGCGCTTCGTTGCCCAGATCACTGTCCACGCCGGGGCTTGTGCGGCGCGGCAGCATGGCTCCGTCCTCGCGCGCGGCATACCCGGCCACGGGCAGGCCACGCCGCGCCCGCGTCACCAGCTCCACCAGCGCCCAGGCGGCCATGATGGCCAGGAACGGGTAGAGCGGCATGTAATAGCGCATGGTCATGACCCACTGCCGCCCCATGTACCCGAAGTAGACGAGCACCCAGGCCACGATCAGCGCGTGGCGCGTCCAGCCGGGCCGGTTGCGCAACATCTGGAGCGCCGCCCAGGCGACGCCAAACCATGCCATGAGGCCGAGCGGCAAGCCCAGGCCCCACAGGACGATATTGCGCGCCGGGAACAGGTACGAGGTGCGGCTGGCCCACTGGTTGTTGGGCGGGAAATCGGCCTTGCCGCTGGTCAGGTATTGCGCCTGGGCCATGTCGTCGAGGAAAGGCCGGTGGGGGATCAGGTTGAAAAAGCCTGCAACGCCCGGCCCGCCGACAAAAGCGTGCGGATTGGTCAGGCGGAAGACCACGAGCGTCACGAACATGGCCAGCACGATGCCGGTCAGGCCGCGCTGAACGAGGCGCATCCGCTCTGGCCGGGCAATGCGCCGGTCGATGGCGGGCGCGGCATAGATCATCGCTGCCAGCACAATCACGCCGAACAGCGGCAGCGTATTGATGCGGCTGGCCAGCGCGCCGCCAAACCCGACGCCGAACAGGGCGAAATCGAGCAACTTACCGCGCTTCATGGCCCGCACGGCGAAGTAGGAGCCTATCATCAGCGGCAGGTTGGTGAAGGCGTCCATCGTCCAGAAGTGCGAGAGCTGGATGGGGAACACCGCCGCCGCCGCAAACGCCGCCGCCAATAGCCCGACCCACTTGTTATAGAGCGCGCGCCCGGTGAGAAACACGAAAATGAGCGAGAGCAGCTCTGCGATGGCCGACACGCTGCGCCCGACGAGGTGAATGCCGTTGTACCCGCTCCAGTTGAGGGCCACGCTGAAATCTTCCGGGCCGAGGCTGGCGTTGATCTGCTGCACGAGCGGATTGCTCACGTCGTCGGACTGCGCCGCGCTGAAGCACTCGCCAAAGCCGGGCGAATCGGGCAGCGCGGTGCACGCATTCAGCCGAATCTGGGCGACGTGCACCTCGCGCGTGACTTCCGCCGCGATGCGCACGACGAACAGCGGCAATTCGCCGTAAACGTGAATGCCGAAGCCGACGTTGCGCGGATACCAGTTCGAGCACTGGGCGTCGAAGAACGGCCCGACGCCGCCCGACTCGGGGTAGCGCTCCAGGCAGCGCCGCATCTGCGCATCGGCGTCCGGCCCGGTGGGCTGCAAGCCGCCTGTGCCGACGCGCTCCGCGACCTGGGTCAGGTGGCGCTCGTCGGGGTGCAGGTGGGTGAAGTCGTCCCAGTTCTGCCCGACGAAGCGGAAATAGATCGCGGCAAGGGCGATGACGACCAGCGCGGCGGCGATGAAGGCGTTCTCCAGGAAAACGCGGCGCGCGTGGTGGCTGCGGGTGCTGGCTTCAGACGCAGACTGCATGGTTCATCCCTACGAACGGATTCACGGTACACAAACGGCCCGGACAAAAACACGATCACAATACACGGGCAGCGAGCGATACCCTCACCCTTCCGCGCCCGACACATCCGGAACGACCGGCTCATCCTCAAGCGGCGGCAGACACGCTTCGGGCAGCGATTGCAGGCGCTCGCGCACCCACGCGCAGCCCAGCGGCGGGCTGACGTACACCCTGAAGTTGTGGTCGGGCGAAAAGGCTTCGATGTCCAGCACATCGCCGCCCGGAAAGGCTGCCTGGAGCGTGGCCAGCGGCGCTTCGGCGTTGCGGTGCAGGATGAAAAGCATCTGCCGGTCGGGCCGCAGCGCGTATTGCGTCCCGGCGTTGGCGTCCATCTGGTCGGTGATGCGCTCGATGAGGCGGTCATACCACACGCCGTTGGGCCAGTTCGGATAGCCCGCATTCACACCCAGGATGCGGTAGTCCCACCACATATCCCAGCCGATCATGAAGGCGTTGCCGGGCGCGCCGGTGCTTTCCGCGAAGCCGGTGATCAGGTTGCCCGCCTGTTTGTACGGGAACACGGCGGCGCGGTAGCTGCGCATGGCGTTATCGAAATAGGAATAGGCGTTCGAGGCCGCGCCCAGCGTGAGCAGGACCACGACGGCGGCGATCACCGCGTCACGCAGCCAGCGGCGGCGCGCCATCTCGGAAAAGGCCTGCACGACGAGCGCCAGCCCCAGCGCGGCGATCAGGTACACAAAGGGCAGCGTTCCGCTGGCGCGCGTGGCGCTTGGCACTTCGATGGGGAAGGCGATGGACAGCGCCGTCGGCAGCAGCATGATCAGGATAGCCAGCGGCATGAGCCAGTCCACCGGATCGCGCCGCCGGGCGATGCGCGCCGCGATCACGCCCAGCCCGATCCACAGGAACGCGCCCGCCACGGCATCCAGTTCGGGCGTGCCGCTCGGCTCGCCGGTGATGAACGCGCGGTCGCCGTCGACGTTGAACATGAGCAGCGAGCGCCGGTAGTTGTCCACGAAGACGCCCAGGTTTTTCTGGAAGGCGGCCTGCCGCTCTTCGGGCGTCACGGCGCGCTCTTCGAGGATACGTCCCTGGTCATCGCGCACGACGACCGTATCTTCGCCGAAAAAACGCCCGCCGGTGCGTTCCCAGAAACTATCCGGATACTGGGACCAGTAGCGCCCCAGCGGCACGAACACGGCCAGCGCGACCACGACGAGCGCGGCGAAATTGAACATGTACTGCCCCAGCACACGCCACGAGCGCGCCCGCAGCGCCACCGTCACGAACGCGCCGACGATGACCACCAGCGGGAACATGCGCATGGCCTGGTAAAAATACATGCTCAGGCCCAGCATCAGCCCGGCGGCCAGGAAGTCGCGCCGGCGGTTGTGGCGCATGGCGCGCGCCAGGAAGGTGAAGATGACGATCACGGCCAGCGTGGTGAGCACGATACGCAGGCCCAGGCGCGAGAGCATGGTGTGCCAGTAGCTCGTGGCGATGAGCGCCGCCATGGCCAGCCCGGTGAGCGTTCCCAGGCGGTGGTCTTCTTCGCCAAAAACGGAGCGGCCCATCCAGAAGGCGAGCGCCACCACCAGCATCCCGATCAGCCCCGTGCCGATTTTGAGCAGCGTATGGTCGAAGCCCAGGCCGGTCAGGCGGCTCAGCAGGGCGAGGTAGTACATCATGAAGCTCTCGCGCCCGCCGTTGTTGGGGAAGAACACCGGTGTGATGCCCTGCGATACGAGGCGCGCATCGAGCAACTTCTCGACGTGGTCGCTGGTCATCTCCGGCGGCGCGCTGGCCAGGTCGCTGAAACGGAACCACGCGGCGACGGCCAGAATGACCAGCATGGCGACCAGCGGCCACGACAGGCGCAGCGTGAACGGGCGGCGGGCCAACGCCACGACGCGCCCCGGCACGCGGCGCAACCACTCCCCTATCTGGTCGAGCGACCCGGCAAAGACGATAACCCACAGGGCGATGCTGGCGAACCAGCTCACGACGCCCTCAACGGTGAAACGGTTCGAGGCGTTGAGCACCCACGCGCCGAAACTCAGCAGCCCGGCAGCGCCGCCCAGCGCAAAACGTAGCCCATGCCGCGCCAGCAGCGCATCGAACCCCAGGAATGGCCCTGCGGCGGCCTCACGACGCTTGAACGGCTCCAGGCGCGGGAAGGTCACGTTGCGCAGCGTGAAAACGAGCATCAGGACAGCCGCCACGATGAGCAGCCAGATCGTCACCGGCGCGCTGCGCACCTGGCGGGCGGTCACGTCATCGCTGAACATCGCGCCGAGTAGCGCCACGAGCACGATCAGGGCCAACTGGGCGAGCACGCCGGCGCCGCGCAGGCCGGTCAGCAGCCGGTTGACGCGCACCGCCGCACCCACGTGAGCCGGGCGGGCCGTGAAAGCGGCGCTACCTGCCGCCTGCGCGTCGATTCCTGCCGGTGCGTCTGCCGGGGCCAGGACGGGCGCTTGTTTTCCTGCCGCGTCCGCGTCGATGGTGCGCCACAGGGCATCCCAGGCGGCGCGCGGATGGCGGGCCAGCGAGGCGAGCGCCTCTCCGAGAGTCAGCGTCTCAAAAGGGCGCGGCGCGGTCACATGGGACGCGGATGGAGTCGTTGCGTCCGCTGAATCGGTCGTGGGTACAGCCCGTGCCTCGTCCGACGCCAACGCTTCCGGCGCAAACGGCTGTTCATCGGGCGTGGTGGGCGGCGGCGCGTCTTGTCCAGAAACGGGCGGCGTGTTGTCGCGTGGGTCTTCCATGGGACTTCTCGTCGGGATTGGTCATGGCTCGGACGGGGGCATTATACCGCGAGTCGGAAAACGGCCTCACCCGATGCAAGGCCCACCTTTTGCAGGCGCGAAGGCGGCCCCTGGCATGGCGGCGGGCATGAGTTGTTTCTGCCCTAAACGTTGTGTGAGAGCGGGAAATGAGCGGTTGATCGGCGGCGCGTCTACGCTTATAATTAGCTCCAGGGTCCGATACCGGGATGCTGTCTGACATAACTCAGCCAACGCGCGCGGGGTGTCTGGGGACGCCCCGTTTTGCGCTTTTTGGCCGAAGATTCCGGGCGGATAAGGAAACATCAACCGCGAACTGTGAGGTTCCATGTCTGAATTTGCGCTGGCCGTGATCTCGTTCATCGTTGTCCTGGGGCCGATCATCATCATCCACGAGCTAGGCCACTTCCTGGCCTGCCGCCTCGTCGGGGTCACGGTTCTGGAGTTCGGCATCGGCCTGCCGCCGCGCGCCTTGAAGCTCTTCGAGCGCAATGGCACGGAATTTACGCTGAACTGGTTACCGGTGGGCGGTTTTGTGCGCCCGCTCGGCGAGGATTTCGTGCGCCCCGTCGGCCCGGAAGCCAGCGAGAAGGATCGCGTTCGCTACGCGCAGTATCAGGCCGAGCTTGAGGCGTTGGGCCGCAAAACGAACAAGATCAAGGGCATGATGGAAGCCACGCCCTGGCAGCGCTTGCTGTTCCTGTTTGCCGGGTCGGGCTTCAACTTCCTGGCCGCCATCGTGATCCTGGCCGTTGCGGCCATGCTCGGCGTGCCGGGTCCCGCGCCGGTCGTCGGGGCCAGCGCGCCCGAGTCGCCCGCCGCCTCGCCCGAAACGGCGCTGGTGTTCGGAGATGTCATCACGGCGGTCAACGGTCAGGCCGTCAGCACCGCCGAAGAGATTGACGCGGCGCTCGAAGCCGGGCGCGACGGCCCGGCCATGCTCACCGTGGAACGGAACGGCGAAACGCGCGAGGTGACGTTGGACCCGACGACGCGCCGCCTGCGCGCCCAGGGCGTCATGGTGGTGGGCGTCTCTGCCGAATCGCCCGCCGATGGCGTATTTGAAGTGGGCGACCTGATCACGCGCGTGGGCGACACGAACATCAGCATCACCGAGACGCTCCAGGAAGCGGTGCGCGAGCGTGCCGGGCAGGCCACCAGCGTGACAATCATCCGCAACGGCGAAGAACAGACCGTCGAGATCACGCCGCGCACCGATCCGCCATCCGGGCAGGGGCCGGTCGGCATCAGCCTGCAACAGCTCACCTTCAACCCGACCTACGGGCTGGCGGCGGTGGACACGCTGAACGGCAAGATTGAGCGCCTGCCGTTTGGCGAGGCAGTCAGCTACGGCCTGAGTCAGACGGGCAGCATCTTGCAGCGCCTGATCGAATTTCCCGTGCAGCTTGTGCGCGGCCTGATCACCATCCAGGAAGCGCGCCCGGTCAGCATCGTGGGCATCACCCAGATCGGCGGCGAAGCGCTGAGCCGTACGTTGGAAGACCGCCAGCCGCACTGGATTCTGAATTTCGCCGCCCTGATCAGCATCGCGTTGGGCTTCACCAATCTGTTGCCCATCCCCGGCCTGGACGGCGGGCGCATCCTGTTCGTGCTGGTGGAGATCGTGCGCGGCAAGCCGATGTCGCCCGAACGAGAGGGCATGATCCATCTCGTCGGGCTGATGATCATCCTGGGCCTGTTCGCGATACTGGTCGTCAATGACATCGTGAACCCCATCGGGCCGCTACTGCGTTAGCCAGATGGCCTACATGGCTCGTGAGGCAAAGGTTGGGGGCTATGGCTGTACGATTTGACGAGGTAATCCGCGCCCTGCAAGACGAAAACACGCCGCTGGGCCGGTCGCTCTTGCGCCGCCTGTCGAACCTGGGCGAAGAAGAGCGTACGTCGCTCCAGGGCGCGTGGGGCGGAATCCCGCACGAGCGCCGCCGCGACGTGCTGCGCCATCTGTCGCAGATGATGGACGCCGACTTCGACATGGATTTCAGCGCCGTGACGCGCCTGGCGCTCACCGATTTGCAGGACGACGTGCGCGAGGCGGCCATCGAGGCGAGTTGGGCCGACGAGACGCCGACCGTGTTCAACCGGCTGATGACGATGGCTACCGTGGATAGCTCGTCGTCGGTGCGCGCAGCGGCGTTGAGCGCGCTGGGCCGCTTCATCCTGGCCGGGGAACTGGGCAAATTCGATCCGTCGCTGGCGCGGCAGGCCGAGAACGTCGCCATCCGGCTGTACCGCCAGCCCGGCGCTGACCTGGAAGTGCGTCGCCGCGCCCTGGAAGCCATCGCCAACTCGTCGCGGCCCGAAGTGCGCAAGATGATCGAGGACGCCTACGCCAGCGAGCACGCCCGGATGCGCGCCAGCGCCGTCTATGCGATGGGCCGCACCTGTGACGCCGATTGGGGCGAGATTGCCCTGCGCGAGCTATCCAGCGACGACCCGGCCATCCGCTTTGAGGCGGT
>JADZBY010000040.1 GCA_020851855.1 Anaerolineae bacterium | reverse complement strand
GCCAAAGGCAGAGCCAGCGTGTTGGGCCACGAGTCTACCGAGTTTACCGAATCTGCGGCGATCCGGCCCGCACGGCGTCGCGCAGCAGCGGGATAACTTGCGCTTCGGCCTCGGCCAGCGTCAGGCCATCGAGCGTCGCGCCCGCCGCCTGGGTGTGCCCGCCGCCGCCCAGCGCCAGCGCCACCGCCGACACGTCGAAGCCCGGCACAGAGCGGATGCTGATGTCCACGCCGCGCTCCACCTCGGTCAGCACGCAGGCGACGTACGCCTGATCGACCTGCATGAGCAGGCTGACGAAGTGGCCGTCGTCCTCGTCGTGGATGCCCGCCTGCCGGAAATCCGACTGGCTGATGGCGGCCCAGATGATGTGATCTTCCAGCCGCACCCGGGGCATGACGGCTTTCCAGAGCATGAAGACGGGCGCGGGCGTGCGGTTGACCGTGCGGGCCACGATCTCGCCCAGATTGCCGCCCGCCTGCATCAACCGCTGCGCCTTGCCCAGCGCCCGCTCCGTGACGTTGCTGGTGCGGAAGCACAGCGTATCGGTGACGATGCCGGTCAAGAGGCACTGCGCCGTCGCCGGGCCGATGTGCGCGCCGAGCACGTCCAGCCAATCGAGCACGCCTTCCGAGGCGGCCACGGTTGAGGCATCGACCAGCACGGCGTCTCCGAAGTGCGTGTTGGTGCGGTGGTGGTCCAGGTTGATCACGGGCACACCCAGCGCGCGTCCCGCTTTGCCCACTTCTCCGATGCGGCGCTCGTCGCTGCAATCGGTGACGATGACCAGGTCCGCATTCTGCCCGTTCAACTGGTCCTGGACGGCGTCCGCGCCCGGCAGAAAACGGAAGGCCGGGTCGATGCCGCCATCCACCGCCGTGATCACGCGCCGGCCCATGTCCCGCAGAGCCGCCGCCAGCCCAAGCATCGACCCGAAGGCGTCGCCGTCCGGGTCGATGTGAGTGAGTACGATGATGTTCTGGGCCGCCGCGAGCAGTTGTGCGGCCCGCTCCCAATCCATGCGCGCCGTCATGAACCCTCGTCCTCGTCGTCGGATGCGGGCGGGATATCGAGCTGATCGAGCGTGTCTTCGAGCGACGCGGCGCGGTCGAGCATTTCATCCCAGTGGAAACGTAGTTCCGGCGTGCGGCGCACGCTGATGCGCTTGCCCACCTCACGGCGCAGGAAGCCGTGTGCGCGGCGCAAGCCGGCCATGACTTCCTGCTCGGATTCTTCGTCGCCAAGCGCGTTCACGTACACGTCGGCGTATTCCAGCTCGCGGTCGAGCTTCACCTCGGTGACGGTCACGCCGCCCAGCGCCGGATCGTTGACTTCCAGCAGCAGCAGCGTGCTGAGAATCTCGCGAATGCGCTCCGCCATGCGCTCCTGTTTCAGAGTGGTCACGGTCGCCTCACCTCACCCGCCGCTCAGCTCACGCGCTCGCGTACCAGGAACTCGATCTGGTCGCCGGGCTGGAAGTCTTCGAAGCCCTCGACGGCGATGCCGCACTCGAAACCGGCTCGCACCTCGCGCACGTCTTCCGTCTCGCGCTTCAGCGACCCGACAGTCAGACCATCGGCCAGCACCTCGCGGCCACGGCGGACGCGGACCTTGGCGTTGCGGCGGATTTCGCCGTCGCGCACATAACAGCCCGCGATCTTGCCCACGCGCGGAATCTTGAAGATGCGGCGCACGTCGGCCACACCGATCACGCGGTCTTCATAGACCGGCTCCAACATGCCCTTGAGCGCCTTCTCGATATCCTCAAGCAGCATGTAAATCACGTCGTAGGTGCGAATCTCGACGCCGTTCGCCTCGGCAAGCCGCCGCGCCGCGCCGTCCGCATCCACGTTGAAGCCGATGAGGATCGCGCCCGTGGACACGGCAAGGTTCACGTCGTTTTCGCTGATATTGCCCGTCTCGGCGTGCAGGATTCGCGGCGCAATGACGCCCGCCTTCAGCTCGTTGAGCGAGTTCACGATCGGGTCGAGCGAGCCTTGCACGTCCACCTTGAGGATCATGAGCAGCTCTTTGGCCTCGCCCTCTTGCACGCGCTTGAAAAAGTCTTCCAGCGTGATGCGAGGCGCTTCACGGTCGGTGGGCCGGTTGGCCGCGACTCGTTCCGCCACAATGGCGCGCGCTTCCTTTTCCGACGGCGCAACCATGAACACATCGCCCGCCGCCGGCATTCCGGCCAGCCCCATGACCTGCACGGGCGTGGACGGCGACGCTTCACGCACGGTGCGGCCCGTCTCGTCGAACATAGCGCGGATGCGGCCCTCGGTGGTGCCGACAACGACGATGTCGCCGGTCTTCAGCGTGCCGTTCTGCACGAGCAGCGTCGCCAGCACGCCGCGCGCCTTCTCTACGCGCGCCTCGATGACCGTCCCGGTCACTTTGCCCTTCGGGTTGGCGCGGATGTCCGTCTCGTCGGCGGTGAGCAGGATGGCTTCCAGCAGGTCATCGATGCCGATCTTCTCGCGCGCCGATACCGGAACCACCAGCGTGGTGCCGCCCCAGTCGTCGGGCACGAGGCCCAGATCGGACAATTCCTGCTTGACGCGGTCGGGGTTGGCATTCCGCTTGTCGATCTTGTTCAGGGCGACCACGATGGGCACGTGCGCCGCGCGGGCATGGTTGTACGCCTCGCGCGTGGTGGGCATCACGCCGTCGTCGGCGGCGACCACCAGAACGGCAATGTCCGCGCCCTGAGCGCCGCGCGCCCGCATGGCGGTGAAGGCCGAGTGGCCGGGCGTGTCCAGGAAGGTGATCTTGCGCCCGTTGTGCACGACCTGATACGCGCCGATGTGCTGGGTAATGCCGCCCGCCTCACCGCCCGCCACATTTGCCTTGCGGATTACGTCCAGCAGGCTGGTTTTGCCGTGATCGACGTGGCCGAGGATGGTCACCACCGGCGGGCGCGGTTGCAGGCTGCGCGGGTCTTCGTTGGCGTAAATCCGCTTCCAGGCGGGCAGGTCTTCCTGTTCTTCAACCGCGGCCTGCGACGTCATCACCGGGCGCGCTTCGTAGCCCATCCCGTCGATGACGATGGCGGCGGTGTCGTAGTCGATCTGCTGGTTAATGCCAGCCATGATCCCGTTGCCGATCAGCTGTTTCATGACTTCGATCGGGCTGGCCGAGATCAGAGTAGCAAGCTCACGGACCGTGAGGTATTCGGGGACTTCAATAATCTGGCGTTCTTTTGCCATCTAGGCAACCCTCCCATGCTCCCAGTAGGGCCACACGGCAGGGGCCTTTGGCGGGGGCAACTACGAGGCGTTACATCGTCCCCACGCCACAAGACAGCGCCATGCGACCACGGTGCTCAATCCTATCGTTCGCGTCACAGTCGTCTGCGCAGCCCGGTAGCCACCGTTTCCGCTGGCCGGGCTGGACGCGCAGAAGGGCATTTGCGCCATTGCGGTGTTCATGCCGACTTCATGCCGGGCTAACGCTGACCGGACTGCACAAGGTTCGCCATCGCCTCACTTAAGCGCGCCCGGTCGTCGTCGCTAAGCGTCGTCCGGAGCGCCTTATCCAACACCGGTGATGATAACGCACGCTGCCAGCATTCGGGGCGGGTGCACAGGTACGCGCCGCGCCCGTTCTTCTTGCCCGTCAGATCGATCTGGACGCCCTGATCGGCGGTGCGGACCACCCGCACCAGCGCCCGTTTGGCCGCCGTCTCGCGGCACACCACGCACGTGCGCTGCGGGATGTGTTTCCGACCGGCTGGCTGTCCTTCGCGTTTGTCCATGACGGCGTCATCCACAGCAACCGCCCCAGCCGGCCCCGGCGTTACCCCACGGGCAGGCTGAGGCCACGGCCATTACTCTTCCTCGAACCCGCCGCCGCCCCAATCGCCGCCGCGACCGCCCTTGCGCTTGCGCCGGGCGACCACCTCGCCACGATTCTCATCGAAGACCAGCTCGCGGGCGCGCTGCTTGCCCTTCTTCCCCTTCTTGCCCTTGCCGCCCGTGCGCGAATCGCTGGCGTCTTCGCTCTCTGCGACAAAGGGCGCAGGTTCTGGCTCGCGGCGCTCTTGCTCACGCTCCACAGGCTGTGGGCGCGGCGCTGCGGGGCGCACGGGGCGGCTCGGCGCGGCCACGGGAGCCGGAGCCGGGGCCTCTTCGTCCACGAAGGCCGGCGGCGCTTCCTCGTCTTCGGCCAGAGCGGGCGCGATCTCGCCCACCGACTGCACCTCGGTGGCCGGGGCCGTCGCATCGATCGCTTCGGACGCTGCCGGGGCCTGTTCGGCGGCGACCGCCTCGGCCTGCGCTTCCACATCCTCGACGACCAGCGAGTTGATGGCGTCGTCGATGGCGTCCATCGCGTCCTCGTTGGCGCTGGAGTCGCGCAGGGCCTGGGCCAGCGTTTCGCGCTCGGCCTGCAAGCGGACCATCAGATCGCCGACGTTGTGAATGTTGTGCGTGGTGAGCGCCTGGACGATGTCCCGCTCCAACTCCAGCTCGCGCAGGTCCATCTGGAACGCGGCGCGCGGCACGCTGGCCCGCACCTTCTCCAGCGCCTTACGCCGCCTGGAGCGCACCGTCTCCCGCGATTCGAGCAGGCGCTGCTCGGAAAGTTGCACGAAGCGGCTGAGCGTCTGGTATTCCTCGGGCATGACCGTGCGCTCGGCGCGTTTCTTGTCCAGGATACGGTTGACCTCGGTGATCAGGTCGGGCTGCTCTTCGGCCATGGCATCCAGCGGCGGCTCGGTGATACGGCCCATCGCGTCAAAGGCGGCTTCGGTCACGCTCTTGATGTCGATGCGCCAACTGGTCAGCTTGGCGGCCAGACGCGCATTCTGCCCCTCGCGCCCGATGGCCAGCGAGAGCTGATCGTCGGGAACGATGACCGTCGCCGTGTTGCCCTGGTCGATGTCCTCTTCCAGGTACACGCCCGTGACGCGCGCCGGGCTGAGCGCCTTGGCGATGAACACCGCCGGGTCGGGACTCCACTCGATGACGTCGATTTTCTCTTCGTTGAGTTCCTTGACGATGTTCTGGATGCGCATGCCGCGCATCCCGACGCACGCGCCGACCGGGTCCACGCCGGGCTGAAGCGCGGCCACGGCCACTTTGGAGCGGTGGCCTGGCTCGCGGGCGATGCTCTTGATCTCGACCTGGCCGTTGTAAATCTCCGGCACTTCGTATTCAAGCAGGCGGCGCAGCATGTTGCGGTGCGCGCGCGAGACGACGATCTGCGGGCCGCGTGTGCCGTCGCGCACTTCCAGGATCAGGGTGCGCACCTTGTCATGGGCGCGGTAGCGCTCGCCGCGAATCTGCTCCTTGAAGGGCATGACCGCCTCGGCGCGGCCCAGGCTGAGCGTCACGCTCTGGCCACTGACGCTCTGCACCTGCCCGGTGACCAGGTCGCCTTCGCGGTCCTTGTACTCTTCGTACAGCGACTTGCGCTCGGCCTCGCGGATCTTCTGCAAAATGACCTGCTTGGCCGTCTGCGCCGCGATGCGCCCGAACGTCTTCGTGTTCGTCTCTTCGGGGGCCATCACCGTGTCGCCAAGCTGGGCGTTGGGTTCAAGCTGGCGCGCCTCGTCGAGCACGATCTCGGTCTGCTTGTTCACCACCGAGTCGACCACTTCCTTCTCGACCAGGATGCGGTAGCGGTTCGTGATCGGATCGACCTCGGCCTCGACGTGCTGGGACTGGCTGGCCGAGGTGTCCTTACGGTAAGCCGAAACGAGCGCCTGGCGAAGCGCCTCGATCACGATATCTTTGGAGAGGTGATGCGTCTCGGTGATTTCATTGAAGGCCAGCGTAAATTCGCTTTTTGCCATCGCCTTGACTAACTCCGCACTACGGCAACGGTTGGGTCCAGATTAGAACGCGCGAGCACGAATACAGAAAAAAAAGTGGGGGCCACCCACTTTTTCGAAGAGACGTCTCAGAGCAGCCTAAGCATACCATGCGCCGCACGTCTTGGCAAGACGTGAAATACGGGGCTATCAGGGCGAGAGCACCAAACCGCCATCACCCCTGGCCCCTCTCCATGTCCGTCACCCCCAAAGGGGACCCCCGACGGCATGGCGAGGGGAGATCGCTTGCCCTGCTGCGGCGCGATTCCCCCTCTCTACGCTGTACTCGGCGTGGAGAGGGGGCCAGGGGGTGAGGCATCTTCGCACTGCCCCGGCCTATCAGACTCCCCTCACGATACGGAGAGCGGCTCGTGGTTCTGGACCGTCTCCTTCTCACGCGCCGCTTTGGCGATATCCGGGTCGGCGACGACTGCGCCGCCGCGCACCGTCGCCCCCAGGACCAGCCCCGCGCCGATCAACACCACGTTCTTGATGATGTACTGCCCTTCCAGCGTCGGCGCGATGGGAAACTGGGTGAACACTTCCGACGGGAAGAGCACCAGCGGCATGGCCGTGCCGATCATCTGCAAGAAGAGCAGCAGCAGGGTGATACGCATGAATTTGCCGGTCAGCAGGCCCACGCCTATGGCCGTCTCCCAGGCGGCGAGCACCGGCAGCGAGAGCGCCGGCCCAACCAGCCCAAAGGTCAGCGTGCTGATCGTGCGCGTGGCGAGGTCTTCCGCCGGGCTGAGGCCGGGGAAGAACTTGAGCACGCCGAACCACAGGAAGACCAGGCCCAGGCCGAGCCGCATGATCAAGATTCCGTAGCGGGCCATCCAGTTCGTCACGCGCACATCCACGGCGCGGAATCCGGCCCGTAGGCGAGCAAACAGGCGTT
>JADZBY010000039.1 GCA_020851855.1 Anaerolineae bacterium | reverse complement strand
TCGACCCACTCCCCGCCGATGTAATTACGTACCAGTTCGTCCATGGAAAGCCCAAATCTCCTTGTTGAAGCCTTATGGCCCCGTATTGTACCTCACGCCCTCACCCCCTGGCCCCCTCTCCACGCGGCGTACCGCGTAGAGAGGGGGAACGGCATAGGTTCGCTCGCTCCCCTCTCTACGGCTGCCGGGGTCCCCTCTGGGGTGGCAGTCGTGGAGAGGGGCCAGGGGGTGAGGATGGTCTAAGCGATTGCCCCGCCCCTTCCCCTCACCCCGCGTTGGGCATTTGACCGTCCCGGCATATAATCCTGATCAGTCCTGGGCAAGGGAAGGTTCGAAGGCGAGCATGGGCGAGTTTATCGGGTTTTCGGTCATTCTCCTGATCCTGCTGGGGGCGTACTGGTCCTTCGTGATCCTGCCCCGCCAGCGGTTATTCCGCAAGCACAACCAGTACGTGCGCACGCTCGGCGTGGGCGATGAGGTCATCACCGCCGGTGGGCTGGTCGGGACCATCGTCCGCATGGAAGCCGACCAGGGCATCGCCTATTTGCAGGTCGGGGAAGGCATCGTCGTCCGTGTGCTCACCGCCGCGCTCAGCCGCCCCTTCGACGCCGAGGAAGTTTCGACCAACGCGCAGCTCGGCGTCGACCCCACCGCCGATCAGCGCCTCAAGCAGCGTATCCCGTAGGGCCTCGCCCCTTGCCCCCGACTCCACGCCGGGCACTGCGTGGAGAGGGGCTAGGGGTGAGGACGGAACGGTCACGAAGGAGAGCGGAGCTTATGAGGGGCAAACGATGGATGGTGCTCGCCGCTGACCTGTGGATACTGGTATGTGCGGCGGCGGTCCTGCTGGCCTTTTTCATCCTTCCCTGGCTGGTCAGCGCGACCGGCTATCGCATCCTGACCGGCACTCAGAACGTGCCGCAGAGCGTGGTGAACCCGCCCACGCTGTTCCTCGTGCCGCTGGCGGGCGGCGTGGCGCTGTTCCTGATGCTGTGGGGCGCGCTCGCGCCCATCCGCAAGCGCATCGCCGCGTGGCTGATCGCGCTCTTCGCCCTGGGCGGGCTGTTCTACTTCTTCCAATTCATCACCTCGAACGGCGGTTCGATGGCCTTCACCGGCACGGGCTTCTGGATCGCGCTGTTGGCCATGCTGGGCCTGCTGCTGCAAATCGCCGCACCGAGGCCGCGCCTGCGCCGCCTGCGCGATGACGAGCGCCGCCCGCCGGACGCCGGCAAAGCGGATTCGTCCGGGCGCTACAGCTTCAACGCCGGGCGCGTGGTGGGCAACGTGGTGGCAGCGCCGGTGCGGGCCGCGCTCAGCCCTTTTCGCTTCGGCTGTCTGGTCGCGGCGCTGGCCTTCGGTATGACTGTGGCCTGCGCCCTGGCGCTGCCTTCGACCTTTGAGGCAGTCATCAACAGCGTGCGCAACGCCTCGCGGCTGATTTACGTGCGCGTGCTGGAAGTGACCGGCAGCCCGGCCCTGAAGGTGACGACGTATGACGTGAACGTGACGGCCTACACCCGCGTGGACCGCGACATGGGCATGCTGGGCGCGCTGTTTGGCGAAGGCGCAGAAGTGACCGGCGACGTGCGCATCGGACTCGGCGCGGACTTGCTCCGGGACCGGGCCGGGATTCTGTCCTGCGAGATCAATACGGACACGCTTCAGACCTACGTGAGCCGCGCCGCGCTGGCCGGGACTGCTTTTGACCAGGGCGAGATCGAGCGTGAGGCGTACCGGGCCTTCCGCGAAGAAGCGGCGCGCATCGCCATCGAGCAGTATTGGCCGGAAGCGCGCCGCCGCCTGCGCGAGAACTTCATCGCCTGGGGCCTGGGCTTCGAAGTGCCCGAAGCGCCCGAACAGGCCATCTGCCCGACCTTCGAGGAGAGTCAGGGCGCGCCCGCCGACGCCGACGCGGCCACGCCCGCCGCCGGGAGCGGCAATTAGTGGACCCCGCTTCGCGCCCGATCACGCCGCCGCGCCCCGTCGATTACCGCTGGGCGCTGGATGCGAATGGCCGCCCTGTGCCGGTGGAACTGGCGCAGCGCCACGGCCTGTACACCTGTCCGCTGTGCGGCGGGCGCATGATCCCACGCCAGGGCACGCAGCTTCAGTATCATTACGGCCACCAGCGCGAGACGGGCTGCCCACCGGAAGCCGTCCACCACGCCATGATCCGGCGCTGGATCGCCCTTCACCTGCGCGACGCGCTCGCCGCCCGGCAGGCCATCCCGTTGCGCTGGAAATGCCCGCTGTGCGGTCAGACCCACACCGCCGATCTGCTGGGCGGCGTGGCGCGGATTGAAGAGGGTTATCCGTTTGGCAGCCTGGGCATCGACGTGGCGCTGCTCGACGAGGGCGGCCACCTGAAAGGCGCGATCACCGTCGAGCGGGGCGTGGCGCGCAGCCCGCTTCAGACCGGTACACACGCCCGCCCGACCGGAATCCTGAACGACGGGCGGCTGTTCCTGATCAGCGTGCCGAACAGCTTCGCCCCGGCGGTTGATTCGCCCTCGGAATGGCTGTCGCAGACGGTCATCCAGAGCGGCCCGTGCCCGAACTGGACGCGGGCGAGCGCGCACATCGTGCGCCAGCCGGAGACGGTGCGCGCCGTGCTGCTGGAGATGATCAACAACCCGCCGGGCCGTTTTGCCGCCGCCGTGGAGACGGTCGACGGGCTGCACGACATGGCCCGCATGGGCGACTGGCTGGTGTGGCTGCCGCCCGACCGCTGGCGCGCCATCATCGGCGGCACGCTGAACAACCTCGCGCCGGACGTGCAGGTCATCTTGCAGCACTGGCCGGAAACTGGGGGCGGAATCGTCGCCCTGTACTATGTTATAATAGGGCCGAGCCGCGCAGTCGGGGTCCGGCGCTATCGGGCCGGCGAGGACTCCACCCCACACCTGGGCCGCGCCTATCAACGGCGAGGCGCTACCGCGTTGGATGTGGCCCGCGAACTCGTGATGCTCTGATCGGATTGGCTCACGCTGAGATGGTAACAGGTAACGGTAAACGCAAATCCGCATGACAAAACCTAACTACAAACGCACACTCAGCCCCCGCGTGCTGGCCGGATTGGTGGCTGGCTCGCCAGAGGGCTTTTTCCCGTTCGCGCGCCTGGACGACCCACGCCTTGCCGAAGGCGACCGCAACGAGGCGGTCGAGGCGGCGCTGGCGCAGGGCGTCATCGGGCGCAGCGACGGCTATGTGTTCGACCCGGCGCGGCTGGACGAGGCCCAGGTGCGCGAACGCAGCGCCCTGTTCCCCGGCAGTATGCCGCCCCTGCGCGCCGACGGGACCGCGGCCAACCGGCCCATCGCCGAGCGGCGGCGCATCCGCGAGCAAAAACTCAACGAACTGGGCGATCCGGACTTCCGCCGCCTGATCAACGCCTTCGAGGGCACACTCGGTTACCTGCCCGCCGACACGCTGTGCACCGAGCCGGGCGACGAGGGCGCGCTGATCATGCTCCAGCAGATGAGCATGCTCAAGCGGCTGGACGGGCTGGTCTTCGACCCGCTGCGCATCTCCCGCGAGAGCGTCGAAGCCCATCTGGAGCGGCAGATCGTCGCGCCGGTGCACGCCCAGATCATCGCCCAGTTGGATTCGCTGCCCGGCAAGACCGCGCCGCGCGCTGATCTGGTCGAGCGCTTCGGGTCGAAGCTGCTTCAGAAGGCGCTGGACCTGGGCGGGCTGGTCGCTTATGGCGTCAAAGTCCCGCTCGGTGAGGTGGTCTGGGTGCGCCTGGAAGCGGCGGACCCGGCGCAGGCGCTCGAAACGGCGTCTGCCGCCTCACAGCCCAAAGACGAGGACTGGCAAGCGCTGCTGGACCACGTCGGACCGACGCTGCGCCACGATTTCACTGGGCCGGACGCCGGCGCGCCCGAAGGCGAGACGCCGACCGAGACGATCCGCGACCGCGCGCTGGCCCGCTCGTATGCGTTGGCCGGCGCGGCAAAACGGCTGGGCGTGCGCGAGGCAACCCTACAATCCGCCATCGCCAACGGGCAGGTGTCGGCGCTGGTCGATCCCGAAGGCGTGACGCGCATCGGCGCGGGCGAAGTGCAGGCCATCCTGGACAGCCCAAACTGGCTGCAATACATCGAGAATCTCGAGGTTGTGCGCACCCGCGAGCTGAAGATGGCGCTCGGCGAAGTGCGCGGGCGGGATGTGATGCGCCGCCTGCGCCACAAGATCGATCACGGCCACGGCCACGGCCCACTGCGCTGGGGCCAGGTGCGGGCCGCGCTGCCCGAACCGATCACGCTGGCGCAGTTCCGTGAATGGGTGCGCCAGGGCCGCGCCGAGTACAACGCGCAGCAGGCCGAAAAAGCCGAAGAAGAGCGCCGCCGCCGTGAGGAAGAACGCCGCCGCCGCGACGAAGAGCGCCGCCAGCGCGACGAATTGCGCGCCCGGCTGCTCGCCGCGTTCCCCGCCTGGGCGCATCCGGGCCGCGCCGACCAGCGCGTGCTGGTGCACATCGGCCCGACGAACAGCGGCAAGACGCACCATGCCCTCGACGCCTTGAGCGAGGCGGGCACGGGCTGGTATCTCGCGCCGCTGCGCCTTCTGGCCTACGAAGTCTTCGACCGGCTCAACCGGCGCGGTGTGCGCTGCAACCTGCTGACCGGCGAGGAATTTATTCCGGTCGAAGGCGCGACCGTCACGGCGGCGACCATCGAGATGTTCAACCCGGACCGCAGCGGCGCGTGCGTCGTCATCGACGAGGCGCAGATGTTGGCCGACCCGGAGCGCGGCTGGGCCTGGACGCGCGCCCTGATGGAAGCGCAAGCGCCGGAAATTCGGCTGATCGGGCCGCTCTTCGCCCGCTCCCTGATCGAGCGCGTCACGAGTGCAGTGGCCAGGCCCATCCAGATCGTGGAACACGAACGGCTCGCCCCGCTGGAACTGTCCCCGAAGCCGTGGCCGCTGGCGACGATGCCGCCGCGCACCATCCTGGTCGCCTTTTCGCGGCGCATGGTGCTGCGGCTCAAGACCGAACTGGAGAATTACGGGCGCACGGTGTCTGTGATCTATGGCAACCTGCCGCCCGAAGTGCGCCGCCGCCAGTCGGACCGGTTCGCGGACGGCCAGACGGAAATCTGTGTCGCCACCGACGCGGTGGGCATGGGCCTGAATTTGCCCGCCGACAACGTGTGCTTCTTCGAATTGGAGAAGTTCGACGGCAAGGAAGTCCGCGCGCTGACCGCCGCCGAGGTGAGCCAGATCGGCGGGCGCGCCGGGCGCTTCGGGCTGTCGCAGGTCGGGCAGGTGGGCGCGGTGACGCGCCGCGGCCTGCAAGAACTGCGCGCCCTGTACAACAGCGAGCCGGAAGAACTGCGCAAGGCGCGCGTCGCCCCGGCGCTGGTCGACCTGGAGATGATTCCGGGCAGTCTGGCGCGGCGGCTGGCCCGCTGGCGCGAACTGCAGAGCATCCCGGAGTCGCTGCGTGACGTGATCGAGCCGGCGGACATCGACGAGCGCATCGCGCTGGCCTCGATGCTGACCGACGCGGAAGTCGAGCAGCTTGGACTGGCGGCGGCCATCCAGCTGACCAACGCGCCCACGCGCGAGAGCAGCCGCCCGTACTGGTATCAGTGCGCGCGGGCCATCCTGGCAGAGCGGGCCATGCCCATCCCACCCGAAGCGCCGCTGGACATTTCGAGCGACCAGGACCTCGAGGCGACGGAAACGGCCATCACCTGCGCCGACATCTACCTGTGGCTGGCCTGCCGGGGCGAGTTCAGCGCCTACGCGGCGGAAGAGGCGTGGGTGCGCTCGCTGCGCGCGGAGTGGTCGCTGGCGGTGGATGGGGCGCTGCTGCGGCGGCTGGACACGGCGGCGCGCTGTATCAGCTGCCATCGCCGCCTGCCCGCCTCGCACCGCTACACGCTGTGTGATGCGTGTTACGTGTCGAGCCGGGGTGGCCGCGCCATGTGGTGGCGGTAGAAATCGCCGCTCGTCCTGACAGCCGGAAATGGCGGCAATCGGGCGCGGACAATGCAGGCATTCTCCGTAACCCTGAGCCTCACCCCTGGCCCCTTCTCCCCGCGAGAAGGGGAAAAGACTCCTTGGGGGTAGACCCCTCGCGCGCCCCGAAGCCTCTTCGGGGTCAGAGCGGCACAGCCCTTCAAGTGTGTTTTCCCCTCTCCCAGCCGTACTCGGCGGTCGGGAGAGGGGGCAGGGGGTGAGGGTCGTCAATTACGGCCTCTCGTCCATATGCATCCGCCTCGCCCGCCATCTCCCCCGTTTCCCTCAAGCCCCTGCGCCGCCTGACCTGCCCGCCGTCAGGCCCACCGTTTCCTGACAAATCCTTACATCCTTCCGACACTAGCCCGACAACCCTTGACCATGCGTCATGGTATGATGTGCGAAGCGGCACTGCAACGCACTCCGTATTACGCCTGCATTCCAGACGCCGGAATGCTTGTGACGACCAGGCGAGGGGGGATATGCACCACCGTGTACAGACCATCATCGACCTTTTGGACGGCAAACCACGTGGTGGCCGGGGTCAGAGCTTCATCGAGCTGGCCGTCACCGCGCCGATCCTGGTCCTGATGATCATGGCGCTGGCCGAGATCGGCTTTGTGGCCAACAACTACCTGATCCTGATGGACCTGGTGCGCGAATCGGGCCGCCGGGGCGCGAATCTGAACCCGACCCTGTGGAACGAGAACCAGACGCGCAACTACGAGCGCCTCGACTGCGACACCGTGCCGGGCGTGTACAACTTTGACAGCAGCCTTCAGGCGCAGGCCACCCCCCGCCGCGTGCCGCGCGGCCCCAGCGCCGCCTTCGGATACAGTACGGTCTATGACAATCCGGCCAGCCCGGAAGACCCACCCTTCGGCTATTTCGACGCCGTGGTGTGTCAGGGCGCGTTCAGCATGGCCCCGCTCGAATTTGAAGACCAGGACTGGGGTCCAGGCGGCATGACCACGCCGCCGCGCGCCAATTTGTTCACCATGAACGACATCGTCGTCTCGGCCATTTCGTACAC
>JADZBY010000038.1 GCA_020851855.1 Anaerolineae bacterium | reverse complement strand
GGATCGGCAGCCTGGAGCCGGGCAAGATGGCTGACGCGGTGATCTGGGACGCGCCCGACTATCGCCACCTGAGCTACCGCTTTGGCGCGAATCTGGCCCAGGTGGTCATCAAGGGCGGCCAGGTGGTATGGCGGGCGGACTGACGGGCGGCCTGCGTTCCGCGCCAGCGGACGATTGAGATTCCGGGGCAGGTGTGAGAGAATCGGGTAACGGAAGCGAGTCGGGGAGAAATGGATATGGTCGCCATCGAGATCGAGCAGAAAATCCTGGAACAGGTTCGGAAACTCGACCCGGCGCAGCAACAGCAGGTCCTGGACTTTGCGCAACGGCTAGCGCAGCCCAAAGGCGAAGCCTTTGGCGAGATTTTCCAACATGCGCGCGACATCGCATTCCCCAAAGAAGACCTTGACGAGATCAAGCGCCTTATTGAAGAAGACGAAGAACGGATTGATTGGGATGACTGGGACAACTCGCCATCGTTATCTTCTTGACGCGAATGCAGCGATTGCCATCCTGGAAAACGATCCGGCATTCCGGGCAGCATTCTCCGAGCGGCACGAAGCCCTTGTCCCGGTGATAGTGCTGGGCGAGCTGTACGCTGGGGCAGAGAAATCGGCCAGGGTAGAAGCCAATCTCAAGCGTGTTGCCGAATTTGAAAGTCGTCGTTCGATAGTACCGTGTGACAGCCAGACAGCCCGGCAATACGCCCGAATCTCTCAGCAGTTGCGAAAGAAAGGGCGACCAATCCCGCAGAATGATATGTGGATTGCCGCGCTGGCCATGCAGCACAGCCTGACGCTGGTCACGCGGGACGCGCATTTCAGCCATGTGGACGGGCTGCGCATCCAGGGGTGGTAGTTGTGCTGGCGCGCCTGATCAGCCGGTGAGAAAGCCCACCTTGGCCAGCGCAAAGGGATGCACCGCGCCGCTGCCGTGCTGGCGCAGCAACTCGCCCACTACCGCGAATGTCCAGCCCGAATCGATCATGTCATCCACGAGCAGCACCGGTTCGTTGCGTACTACACCGCACACGCCAAAGGCCTCTAGCAAGTTCTGCACCTGCTGGTACGGGTTCTGCATGGTCTTCTGCTCCGGACGATCTGCGATCTTCTCCACCACGTAACTGAAGGGCAATCCGAGCGCCCCAGCCAGCCGCTCGGCGAAGTCCGGCACGAGCGTTGGATGCCGCCGCGACGGCACGGCGGTGGCCCAACGTGGCGGCGCATCAAGGTTCTGCCAGTGATCGCGCAGCAGGCTGGCCGCCGCATCCACCAGTTCGTCGCAAAAGCGCCCGTCCTGGTACTTACCACGCTTTACCAGGTCCCCGTAGCCCTGATCATGGTACTGGCACAGCGCCACGCCCACCTCGTTGGGCGACTTGAAGCGTCCCTTGAGCGTCTCCGAGAACCGGTTTGGCCACTGCTTGCGCGGTTCAAAGGTGAGCGGTTTGCCGTCGCGCAGGAAACGGCTGGCGGCGTCGATCTGCTCGCGCGTGGGCTGCTTCAGCGATGACCGCCCGGCGCAGTTGGCGCACCGGCCACATGGCTCGGTGGCGCTCTGGTCATCCAGCGCGGCGGCCAGGTACTGCATCAGACAGCCCGGCGTGCTCAGGTAGGCGTTCATCTGCGCCATCTCGGCGTAACGCTGCGCCGTGACGCGCTCCCAGCGGGCGTAGTCGGGCCGATTGTCCGGGTTCACCGCCGCATACTCTGCGTCCTTCCAGGCGATGACCTCGTCCACCTCGAGATGGAGCAGGATTTTCTCCAACGCTGTACTGCGCACGTTCACCCGTTTCTGAAGGTCCCGCCGGGAGAGCGCTCCGTGTTCGGCCAGCGCCGCCACGACAGCCTCGACCTGTTCGGGCGTGGGGAAGGCCGTCTCGATGAAATAGCGGTGCACGTCCTCATCTTCCAGGCCGGGCATGAGCACGATGTGCGCCGCATCGATGCCGCGCCCGGCCCGCCCGATCTGCTGGTAGTAGGCGATGATCGAGCCGGGCCGCTGGTAGTGGATGACAAATGCCAGGTCGGGTTTGTCGAAGCCCATTCCCAGCGCCACACTCGCCGCCAGCGCCTTGACCCGGTTATCCAGCAGTTCTTGCTCCAGGTCCTCGCGCCGCTCCCCGGTGACCTGCTGCACGTCGGCAAAATACGGCTTGACGTTCAGCCCGGCGTGCTGGAGCCAACCGGCGACGCGCATACAGTCGGCGGTGGTCAGACAGTAGATGATGCCGCTGCCGGGATAACGTTTGAGCAGTTGCTCAAGCAGCACCAGCCGTTGCGGCGTCGAGAGTGGCCTGGTGAAGGCGTGCAGCATCAGGCTTTCGCGGGCGAGTGGGCCGCGCAAGACGCGCATCCCGCCGTCGCCGCCGATCATGCGCCGCACATCCTCGATAACGCGCTCGTTGGCGGTGGCCGTCGTGCCCAGGACCGGCGTCCCGGGCGGCAGTTCGTTCACCACGCGCACAATGCGCCGGTAGTTGGGCCGGAAGTCGTGGCCCCAATCCGAGATGCAGTGCGCCTCATCCACCACGAGCATCCCGACCTGTTGCCGGAGTCGCGGCCAGATTTCGGCGCGAAAATGATCGTTGCCCAGCCGCTCCGGCGAGAGCAGCAAGAGATCGATTTCTCCGGCGAGCGCCCGCGCCTCGACCTCGTCATGTTCGTCGTAATTCGTGCTGTTCACCGTGCCGGGTCGCAAACCGAGCGCCGCCATAGCCTGAATCTGGTTGCGCATCAGCGACAACAACGGGCTGACCAGGATCGTTGGCCCAGCGCCCTGCGCGCGCAGCAGTTTCGTGGCCATGAAATAGACCAGGCTCTTGCCCCAGCCGGTGCGCTGCACGACGAGCAAACGCGCCCGGTCTTTCACCAGCGCTTCGATGGCTTCCCATTGGCCGGGGCGAAATTGTGCCTGCGGACCGAGCATCCTGCGCAACAGGTACTGCGCGGCTTGTTGGCTGAGTTGGGTGGGCGTCGATGCGGGCATGGTGTCTCTCTCAGCGTTTCGTGTCAAACCCATCAAAACAAGCGAAGTTGGCCTTTGAGGGAGTCTTCAGAGGGCATGTCTGGCTCTGATGAATCGAAATCGGGCAGGCGAAGCGCGCCCGCTGG
>JADZBY010000037.1 GCA_020851855.1 Anaerolineae bacterium | reverse complement strand
TTTGACGGTGTTTCTCGGACCACGCCATTATGAAGAACCAGGTACACCTGATCAGCTACCCCAATCGCCTCGGCGGCTCCACGCTGAAGGACCTCAGCCGAATGCTGGCGGGGCCGCTGGATGGCCTCTTCGCCGGCGTGCATATCCTGCCCTTTTTCCTGCCCGTCAACGGGGCGGATGCAGGCTTTGATCCCATCGATCACGGGACGGTCGATCCGCAGGTCGGCGACTGGCAGGACATTCAAGCGCTGGGCGAACGTACGGACATCACCGCCGACCTGATCGTCAATCACATCTCTGTTCACTCCCCGCAGTTCAGCGACTTCCGCCAGAAAGGCGAGTCGTCCGCCCATAAGGATGTGTTCCTATCCTACCGCGATGTGTTCCCGGAAGGCGCGACGGAGCAAGCGCTTGCGCACATCTACCGACCGCGCCCCGGATTGCCCTTCACCCGTTTCCTGATTGCCGGGCAGCCGCGCGTTTTGTGGACGACGTTCACCGATCAGCAGGTGGATATCAACGTCTATTCCGAGGCCGGCTGGAATTACCTGCAAGCGATTCTTGAGGTGTTCGCCGCGCACGGTGTGCGCACGGTGCGCCTGGATGCGGTGGGCTATGCGTGCAAAAAGCAGGGCACAAGCTGCTTCATGATCCCGGAGACATTCGAGTTCATCCGGAAACTCTCCCACGAGGCGAAAACGCGCGGCATGGAAGTCCTGGTGGAGATTCACTCGCACTACCAGAGCCAGATTGCCATCGCGGCGCATGTGGACCGCGTCTACGATTTTGCCCTGCCGCCGCTCGTGCTGCACGCCATCTTCCGGGGCACCGCCCGCTATCTCAAGCAATGGCTGCACGTCAGTCCGCGTAACGCCGTCACGGTGCTGGACACTCACGACGGCATCGGCGTGATCGACATTGGGCCGGGCGTCGTGAACGGTGTCCCTGCCGATGGCATCTTGCCCGAAGCCGAGATCGGCGAGCTTGTCGAAACCATTCACCGGCGCAGTCGTGGCGAGAGTCTGCGGGCGACGGGCAAAGCGGCGCGCAACCTGGACCTCTATCAGGTCAACTGCACCTTCTACGACGCGCTCGGCGGCAGGGACGACGAGTATCTGCTGGCGCGTGCGCTGCAATTCTTCGCCCCAGGCATCCCGCAGGTGTACTACGTCGGCCTGTTGGCGGGGCGGAACGATGTCTCGTTGCTGCAAAAAACCGGTGAGGGACGCGACATCAACCGGCATTGGTTTACCGAGGCGGAAGTTCTTGAGCAGATGCGCTTGCCCGTGGTGCAGAAACTCAGCCGCCTGATCCGGTTTCGGAATACCCATCCCGCCTTCCAGGGCGACGTCGCCATCCTGGATTCTCCGGACGATTCGGCGTTGCGTTTGCGCTGGACGGCAGGGCCGGAATGGGCGGAGCTGGCTGTGGACTTCCAGGCGCGCACCTTCCGGATTACCGGCTCGGAAGCGGGCGAGGGCAGCATCGCGGATTTTTCCCTGTCCCCGGTCGATCCCCGCCACGATTGAGCACGGCCACGTGGATTCCGATCTGGAGTGTGCCTGAAAATACTCAGCGCCAATGCCTTACGGTGGGCTTCTAGAGGCTGTGAGGAACCTCAACAGTCAATACACACCCCCTAACCCTGCCCTTCCCCCCATGCAGAGGAAGGGAAAACCGGCTCTGGAAACCCTCACTCTTCTTGGGGGAGAGGCTGGGGTGGGGGAAACACGCCTGAAGCCTCACCAAGTGGATGTACCAGGGCGCGGACAACACAGGCGTTGTCCCTACGAATCTCGTGTAGGGACGTGGCCTGCCTCGTCCGCCCGTTCCCGCTAGGCCCACCCCCAGGCATACCACACCGTCAGCGCATTCCACACCAGCCCGACAACTATCAGGAACTTGTCATAAGCTGAAGGGTAGGTTGGCAAGCCAAACAGGTTGAAGGCAAACAGCAGTATCGCGGCGATGATATTTGCCCAGCGAGCCACAGCATAATCCAGCGTCAGGGACAGGACAACCATCGCAATCGGAATCGTCATGAATATTGCTATCCCGAGCCACATCCCCTGGGTGAACCGGCGACCCAGGGCCTCAGCCGCTTCGAAATCGCCGCTGAAAATGCGCAGCACATCTCCATAGAGATACGTCAACACCAGCGCTCCCCACAGTGCGGAAAGCGTGATCCGAATCCCGTCCATCGCTCATGATCTCCTACGGCTGTTCATTGCTCACGAGGCGCTATCGAAACGATGACTTTTCCCCTGGCATGCCCTTCGTCAACATACCGGAACGCTTCAACCGCTTCACGGAGTGGGTAACACCTATCGATAACGGGTACGACCTTGCCCGTCTCAAGAAGCTCTGCCACGGTTGCCAGGTCTTTCTGGTTCGGCCTGCTCAACAGAGAAAGCGATTTCTTGCTCCCGAACGCAGAGAGCAGCGGTCCCAGAAGCAGCGCCTGAAATACCTGGGCATTGGTCCCCCCGGCGCAAACGTAAATCCCCTGAGAGGTTAAGACGCGCCGGTAAGCTCGAATCGGGTGAAATCCGTTGGCGGCCAGGATCAGGTCATAGCGCTGCCCATTCCGGGTGAAGTCCTGCTTTGTGTAATCGATGACATGATCTGCACCCAACGAGCGGGCCATGTCCATCTTGCCCGCGCTACACACGGCGGTGACTTCCGCCCCAAACGACTTGGCGATTTGCACCGCAAAGGTCCCCACACCGCCGGACGCCCCATGAATCAGAACCTTGTGGCCGGGCTGGATTTTTCCCAGGTCGCGAAGACCTTGCAGCGCGGTTACTGCCGCCATCGGCGCGGCTGCCGCCTGCTCAAACGTGAGCCGGGCCGGTTTCAGCGCAAGCGCCTTTTCCGGAACCGCCACATAGTCGGCGAAACCGCCGAAACCACAGCCCGATAGGTCCCCGTAGACTTCATCACCTGGCCGGAACTGCGAGACGCTCTTGCCAACCGCCTCTATCCGCCCCGCGATATCCGCGCCAGGTATGGTGTGCCTGGGCTTCAGAAGCCCTTCTGCCAGCCGACTGATGAAGGGGTCCGCTTTCACCGTGTGCACGTCGGCCATGTTGACGGATGCCGCATACACTTTGACCAGCGCCTCATCGTCGGCAGGGGTAGGCTTGGCCACCTCTTCGAGGTGAAGCACATCGGGCGGACCGTATTGGGTATAGACAAGCGCTTTCATCACTCTGCTCCTTCTTCGTCAGAGGTCTGACGTGTCTGCCTGACCGAGAGCAACGGTGCACCCAGATCGCGCACCTTCTTGAGCAGCCCATACAGGGCGGCCTGATCGACGACCGGGCCGGTCAACAGCGTATCGCCGCCGTCTTCCAACGTGATAGTCATGCCCTCAAACCAGTCGGTCCACCCATCAGTCAGATGGCCCTTGAGGCGGATTTCGTAATATCTGGGCCGGTCATCATCCCCGGCAGCGTGTGGATAGTTCATGTTGACCTCGTGGATGTTGCTGGACGGATAAACCACTGCATCGCCGCGCAGTCACATCCGTTCTTCTATTCGGCCAAAGGATACAGGATGGCGTGGTGAGACGTCGTCACCATACCTGGTGATTGATGTGGTGATTCTTTGAGGAGAAAGCGGCGCTGAGATCACAGGGTCCCGGCTGGCAGCCCGCAAAGCTGCGACAGAACTCGGTGAAGATTCAGGATTATCTCCCCATAAAGGGGGATGGGCTTACGGAGCCGGTTTTCCCTTCCCCTTTGCATGGGGGAAGGGCAGGGTTAGGGGGTTTTCCTTCCAGGTTGTGGTATTGCGATGGCCGAAGAGGTGGGCAGGCGTTTGTTACAGCAAGTCGAGTTCCTGGGCGCGACGAATTGCCGCGCGGCGACTGTTCACCCCAAGCTTGGTGTAGATATTTTTGGTATGTGTCCGCATGGTATTCAGCGACACCATAAGGCTGCGGGCAATTTCCGGGCCATCCAGTTCTGTTCCGAGCAGTCTCAGCACTTCAAGCTCGCGTTCGCTCAGCGGCTCATTCAATAGCTGTGCAGCCGACGCCCCGCCGCCCGCTTTCCCGAAGGCTGCTCGCAGTTTGCCGGCGTACTCCGGTGCGACGCCCTGTGTCGCCACTCGTTCCAGCAGCAGCGCCACCCTTTGCCCTTCGTCCACGAAAAGCTGAACATACCCTTCCGGCTCGGCCAGGGCCAGGGCGCGCTCCAACGACGACAGCGCCAGGCGCGTATTGCCCTGCGCCTCGTGGACTAGCGCCTGCAGCGCCAGGATTTCGATCCGGCTGCCCAGCCTGCCGCCTTCTTCTGCTGCCTCAAGGAGACGGGCCAGTAGCCCGGCTGCCTGGTCGTATGTGCGCCGGGCGATGAGGATTCTGGCCAGCGTGATGTGTTCAAACTCGCGCAGATAGCTGAGGTTCTCTTCAACCGATAGTCCCCGCTCCTGCACCCAGGCCAGCGCGTTGGCTAACCGGCCTTGCCGGATGTACACCCTCGCCTTCAACGCCTGTGTGGGACGTATATCGGGTACGGGAGTCCTGACATACAGGCGTTGCGCCTCATCGAGCAGGTCGAGAGCGCCTTCCAGGTTCCCCTCAGTCTCGTTTAGGCGCGCTTGGGCCAGACACCAGCGGTAGGGCCAGTCAACCAAAGCCGTCTGCTCGCCAAGTTCGCCGCTTTTTGCCAGGTGCTGTGCGGCAGTTTCCCGGTCGCCCATTTCAAGATAGAGCATGCCCAAGCCCAGGTGAGCGGTCGCCGTCAAGGGCAGCGCCGATTCGTCGTACGATGACGCAAGCTGCAAAGCCCGTTGATAGGTCCTTGCCGCCTCGCGAAGATGCCCTTGCGCGCTCATAATCTCCGCCAGGGTGTTGAGGCTGGGGATCACGAAGAAGATATTGCCCGCCTTCTGCATACTGTTCACCCAATCGAGCATGGCCTGTTGAACGGCCTGCAGATCCCCGCTCGCCCAGCGGGCAAGCCCCAGCGTGACCGTTGCCTGGGCGCGCCCAAGATAGTCATCTTCAGGCGCGAGTTTGAGCGCCATCTGTGCGTACTTCACTGTGCCGGGTGCATCGCCCTGGGCCTGGGCGTTGTAGGCGCGAGCAATCGCGATTTTCGCCGGCAACGCACGCACCTGCGTGTCGTCCGCACTATCCATCCCGCCCGACAAGCCCTTGATCTGCCGTTCGGCATCCTGTAACCTGGCCTCGCTGGCTTCCAGGTCGCCGCTGTCCATCAAGGCCCAGGCATAGCCGACGCTGAGCACAGGCCGAGCGCGAACCATTTCATTCGGCAGCGCCTTGACCCAACCGAGCCAGGTGGAAGACTGAAACGTCACGTCCATCGCCTGCCATGTCCGTTCCGCCAGACCAGCCGCCCTCTCGAAATCCCCGGCGGCGAGGGCATGGCGGAAGGCGTTGGCCTCATCGCCGTTTTCTTCATACCACACGCTGGCGCGACTGTGCAGCTCAGGCACACCGCCGCTCACAGCGTCGACAACCGAAACAGGATTTTGGTACAACCGTTGCCGCAGCAGATCGGCAAACAGGTGGTGATAACGATACCAGCGCCGTTCGTCGTCGAGGGGGACAAGGAACAGGTTGGCGCGTTCGAGGTAGGCCAGTGTTTCTTGCCCGGAAGCGTCAGGAGTTCGCAAGACGGCATCGCAAAGGGGGCCGCACAGGCGATCAAGGATAGATGTGCCCAGCAAGAATTTGTGGATGCTTGCGGACTGCCGGTGCAGCACTTCTTCGAGCAAATAATCCAGCACAAAATGGTGAGCGCCGGTGAAGGACTTGATGAGGCGAGCGGCATCCTGATGCCCCTGCCTCGAAAGCGCCCCTTGCAGCGCCAGCGCCGCCAGCTGCAGGCCCGCGATCCAGCCTTCGGTGCGCCTTTCCAGGGCGGCAACGTCTTCCGCCGAGAGCTTCAATCCCATCACCTGGTTGAGAAATTCGGCGGCTTCGAAGGGAGTAAAACGCAGGTCGGCGGCGCGCAGTTCGCTCAACTGATCTCGGGCGCGATAGCGAGCCAGGGGAAGCCGGGGGTCCTCACGGGTCGCGATGACCAGGTGCATGTGCGCTGGCAGGCGCTCGATCAGAAAGCTGAGCGCCTGATCCACCGCTCCGGAATCCACCAGATGGTAGTCATCAAGAACCAGGACAATCGGATGGGGCAGCGCCGCAATTTCATTGAGCAGGACAGTCAGGACGCTCTCGAATGGCGGCGGCTGTGCGGACTGAAGCGCCGCCAGCACCCGGCTTCCAAGCTCCGCCGCCACTGTTTGCAGGGCAGCAACCAGGTAAATCAGGAAGCGTGTGGCGTCGCTATCCGCCTCGTCCAGCGACAACCAGGCAAAGCCAACCGCCGGTTCGAGGCGTTTGCAGCCGACGATCCATTCGGTCAAGAGCGTCGTCTTACCAAAGCCCGCCGGGCAGGAGAGGAGCGTCAGTTTGTGGCGCAAGCCCTCATGTAATCGTTCGAAGAGGCGAGGGCGCGGGACAAGCCGGGGCCGAGGCGAGGGGATGTACAGCTTCGTGGCTAGGATTGGCGCAGTCATGACGTTTATTATAGTTCCCTTCTCGCCACCCGTGGGGAAAGCGCCTTGTCCTGACCGGGCGCTTTCTTGCTGCCCGCCGCGCGAACGCATCGCAACGCGCACACCCCGATCCAATAGCTATCTCACAACGCCCCAGCGTTCACCGGCCCACTGAGGCGGTTTTGCGGGCTGTAGCCAATCTGAATGAATACCACACGTATTCTGAACATCTGGCGCGTATGCTCATCACGTCGAACGGCGCACCACCCAACAACCGTGTTTCGGCGGGAGCGCCAGCATGTACATGTGGCATTCAGAAAGGTGCAGCATGAAACGTAAATCCCTCGTGAGCGTCCTCGTCGCCCTCTTCCTGGTGACGGGCGGGATCGGCAGCGCGAGCGCCCAATCCGACACGGAGACGCTCATCACATTGAGCGCGGACGGGATCGGTGTAGACGGTGAGGGCGCAACTGCCGCCAACGGCGTGGTCACCATCAGCGCTGCCGGCAGTTACCGCCTGAGCGGCGCGTTGCCAGACGGGCAGATTGTCGTTGATACGACCGATGCGGGCCTGGTCAGCCTGATTCTCGATGGCGTTGAGATCAGCAGCGCCGGCAGCGCGCCGATTTCGGTCCAGAACGCCGAATCGGCGGTCGTGGTCCTTCCGCAAGGCACACAGAACGTCATCACCACCACTGCGCCCTATGCCGAAGGAGCAGCCGCTATCCTCAGCGCTTCCAGTCTGGCGATTGACGGCGGCGGCAGCCTGGTCGTTACGGCCACCGCCAATGACGGTATTGCCAGCGCCGGCGCGCTGGCGTTCAGCGGCGCGCCCATCATCACGGTCAATGCGGGCGACGATGCCGTGCAGGTGGGAACGGTCCTGACCGTTACCGGCGGCGAGTTTAACCTGACAGCCGGCGGCGGCAGCGGCAGCGGCAGCAGTTTGAGCGAGGAACTGTCTGGCAAGGGTGTGAAAGCCGAGGAACAGATCGTCCTTGCCGGGGCCAGCATCACCATTGACGCTGCTGACGACGGCGTGAGGTCAGAAAAAGACCTCGTGATGAACAGCGGCGCACTGACCATCTCGGCAGTCGGCAAGGCCGTCCATGCCTCGTACAACATGGAAATCAACGATGGCGAGATCACGGTCCTGACCAGCGATGAAGGGCTGGAAGCCGGTTTCATCACCATCAACGATGGAACGATCCGGATCACGGCTACCGACGATGGGATCAACATCTCCGAGCCGGACGATATTCCCAATCCATCCCTGTACCTGCTCCGCATCAATGGCGGTTACACAGTTGTGGATGCCGCCGGTGACGGCATCGACTCGAATGGGTCGGTTGAGATGAACGACGGCGTTGTCATCGTCAATGGACCGACGGAGACGGGCAACGGCGCGCTGGACTATGACGGGACCTTCACTATCAGTGGCGGATTGCTGGTGGCAGTGGGCAGCGCCGGGATGCCTGCCGCGCCCGGCCAGACATCCAGCCAGCCCTCACTCCTGGTCAACTTCGACGCCGCGCTGGATGCGGGGACGCTGGTTCACATCCAGAGCAGTGACGGCGACGATGTTCTGACGTTCGCCCCGACCAAGACGTTTCAATCCCTTGCCTTCTCGTCGCCGGAACTGGTCCAGGGCGAATCCTACGTCATCTACTCTGATGGCGAGGTGAACGGGACCGCCAGGGATGGATTGTACACGGACGGTACGTATACGCCGGGAGTGGAGCAGAGTAGTTTCACGGTGTCGAGCATCACCACCCAGATCGGAAACGTGCGTGGTCCGAGAGGCGGCAGAACGCGCGGTTAGTCCCGGTTGGGCCGGGCGAA
>JADZBY010000036.1 GCA_020851855.1 Anaerolineae bacterium | reverse complement strand
GGTCGGCCAGCCGTCGGTGCAGAACATCAGGTACTTGTTGAGCGGCGCGACGTAGCTCATCGTGGCGTGCCCGATGCGCCCCGGCCAGTCGATGAGCGGCTTGATCCGGGCAAAATCGCGCGTCCAGGACGGCGCGCCGTCCTGGTGACCGGCAAAGAACTCGTAGGCCGCCGGATCGTTGATCGTTTCCGGTGAGGGCGTCACGCGGAACAGGTACGCTTCATCGCCCGCGATCCAGGCCGCTTCCGACTCGGGTCGCGACGCGCCATGCGCTACGAGGTAGGCCTTGCCGTCCGGCGAGTGCTGCATGTTCTGGCCGAAGTCCACGACGTGCGGCGCGCCGATCTTCACTTTGCCGCCGTGTTTGCCCGATTCGCCAAAGATGGGCTTTGCCGCGCTGTGCGGCGTGTCTTCCCAGGTCTTGCCGTAATCGCGCGAGACGCGGAAGCCGACGAACGGACCGAGGATGTCCCAGTTCAGGCCGCGGTCGCTCTCGTCCAGGCAGTACGTGCCGTAGTACCACACGCCATCGTGTACGAGGCTGCCGCACGGGTAACGCCCACCGTACGGCGCTGGCGAGGCGTACTGCACGCCCAGGTCTTCGACGTTCAGGCGCAGCGGATCGTTGCCTGTGATGCGCGCGTTGCCTGTGCCGGACTTGCCGCCCTTGTCGGCGTTGGTGCGGTTGCGGCTGTCTGACGAGCAGTCGAAGTGGTTGATGTCCACGATCGGGTATTTGAAGTTGCCATCGGTCCACGGCGAATACAGGTTGCCATCCGCCGCCCACGACGGATACCAGGTGTCCGCGTGGGTGTAGTGCGCAGCCCGCCCGGTGAAGGCGATGCCCCGGATGGCGCGCGACGGCTCGAACGGGCAACCGGGCGGCGGCGTAGAAGGCCAGTTGTTGGGCGTCATAAGGTTGGTTCTCCCAGAAAAAAACCTCACCCCCGGCCCCTCTCCAAGATGGCGAGGGGAGCCGGAACGAACGCTGCCGCGCGGCTCCCTCTCCGGCACGGCGAGGGGTCAGGGGTGAGGTAAGTCTTGCTGCTCATTACTCGATCACCGCGCGCAGGATGCCGTCCGCGCCGCGCGCCCAGCCCGGCTTGGCCTTGCCGTCCAGGGTGAGCTTGTCCTGGCGGGCGAGGCGTTTGCCGTTCACGAGCACATCACTGACCGCCGCCGCGCCGGGCAGCGGCATCAGGCGCAGGCCGGCTTTCTTCTTCGCGCCGTCCAGCGTGATGTGCAGCGCGCCGTCCTTCAGCGCCGCGTTGACGCTCGTCTCGCCGTCCATGTCGCGCAGCGTGAAACTGCCGCCGTCCAGCACGTACGCATCGAAAGTGACGAACTCGAACGGCTTTTCCTCGAAGTGCGTGGGCGGCTCGATGGTCGGCAGCAGCGCACCGGCGCGCACGAAGAGCGGCAGCACGTCGAGCGGGGCCTGCACGCTGATCCAGCCCGGCCCGCTGAACACCGCCTGTGTGTGATAATCCACCCACTGCCCCTGCGGCAGATAGGCGCGGATGTCGCCCGCCAGGTTGTACACCGGCGCGACGAGCAGGTCTTCCCCGAACATGTATTGCAGGTCCAGCGTGAAGGTGTTCGGGTCGCCCTGAAACTCCAGGACCATCGGGCGCAAGATGGGCAGGCCGGTTTCGGCGGCCTCGACGTAGTACGTGTAAATGTACGGCGCGAGACGATAACGCAGCCGGTCATACTCGCGGAAAATGCGCTCTGCGTTCTCGCCATAGTCCCAGGGCAGGCGCGAGGACATGCCGTGCGCGCGGGACATGGGCGAGAAAAAGCCCATCTGCGACCAGCGCACGTACACATCCGGCGTCGGCGTGCGGTGGAAGCCGCCCATGTCGTGGCTCCAGAAGGCGTGGCCGCACATGGCCATGCTCAGGCCGCCGCGCAGCGTGGACATCATGCCGTGGTACGTGCAGTTCGGGTCGCCGCCCCACTGCGCGGCGTGGCGCTGACCGCCCGCCCACGTCGAGCGGCCCCAGACCAGCCCCGGACCACCCGTCACCTCGCGCGTGACCTCGGCCACCAGGTCGTTGTAGATGAGCGTGTAGGTGTTGTGCAGTTCTTCGCCGGTCATGCCGTTGTGAGCGATCACATCCGCCGGGACGCCTTCGCCAAAATCGGTCTTGTACACGTCCGCGCCCATCTTCAGGTGCGGGCGCAAGAGGTCCTGCATCCACTTCGCCGCCGCCGGGTTCGTCACGTCGATGATCGCGACGGGCGGATGGTAGTCGCCCCACAACTGGCCGATCCACGGCTTACCGTCCCGCGTCTTGAGCAGGTAACCTTTCTTCTCGGCTTCCTTCAAGAGCGGACTCTCCACGCCGATGTACGAGTTGATCCACAGGCAGACGCGGAAATTCCGGTCCTTGACGCGCTTGATCAGGCCCGGCGGGTCGGGGAACATCTCCAGGTCCCACTGGTTATCCGACCAGCGGCCAAACTTCTGCCAATAGCAATCCAGGTGCAACACGTCGGTGGGGATGTCGTGCTCGCGCAATTCGCGAGCGCGCATGGCCACCTCGTCGGCGCTATCGTCCTTGAAGCCCGACGACATCCACAGGCCCATCGACCACTTGGGCGGCAGGATCGGATGGCTGACCAGATCGGCGTAGCGGCGGATGATGGTCTTGAAGTCCGGCCCGGCGATCAGGTAATAGTCCAGCGCGTTGTCGGTGGTGATCATCGACGCCACGCTGTGATTGCTGGCCGCCATGTCAAAGCGCGCCAGGCTCCCGGTGTCCAGGAACAGGCCGTAACCGCGCGTGCTGACGTAAAACGGCACATTCTTGTAAGCGCGCTCGCTGTGCGCGCCGTGCGCGTCGTAGTGCCATAGCTCCAACACCTGCCCGCGCTTGTCGAAATCGGTGAACTTCTCGCCAAAGCCGTAATAGTGCTCGTCCGGCTCGGCAGTGAAGCTCTCGTGGAAGAAGCGGCGGCCTTCCAGTTCCGTGTAACCGAGCGGCAGCGTGATCAGGTAGTCGCTCACCTCGGTGTCGGTGCTGTTCTGCGCGGCGAGCAGCGCGCCGGTCGGGCCGTAGTAGCGCACGTTGAACGGATCGAGGTCGATCTCAACGCTCACCGCATCCGAGGTCAGCTTCACCTGCTTCGTCGTGGCCTTGACGGTGACTTTGGGCGCGCTGAGCTTCTTGGCGAGGTTCACCTTCTTGGCTTTGCCGTCGCCGCACAGGACGCGCACCACGCCCGGCCCGGCGATCTCGACCAGGACGGGCAGCGCCTTGCCGCCGGTGGTGACGCCGCTCAGCGCCACGCCGTGGCGGCTCTTCTTCTCGACGTTCGCCTTGACGACGTATTCCGGCACGTTCGTATCGCCAAACGGGCGCACCGGGAAATCCGGCGGGAGCGAGGGGAATTTCACAGGGGCAATCAAAGGCGGATGATATGGCATGTCAGGCTTCTTTCTCTGCAATGGTGGGCCAGCGCTCCGGACGGTCGCCGCAGGACCGCCGGAAGCGTGGCGGATCAGCGACCCTATCCAAGTCGCGAGGATCATGCGCGTCGCGCCCCGGCGCAACGCCAGGATGTGCAGTGTAACCAATCCCGTTCTCGGCGCACAGTCTCAAGCGCTTCCCTCACCTTCAGCGGTAGCGTTTGCCGTTCAGGCGGTGGCCGATCAGGGCGATGATGATCACCAGGCCGTTGAAGAACTGCGTGACGTAGCCTGTCAGGCCCGCCGCGATGATGCCCGTTTCGATGAAGCGGATGATCGCCACGCCAATCGAGCTGCCGATCACGGTCCCGATGCCGCCCCAGGTGGGCGTGCCGCCCACGAAAATCGCCGCCAGCGTCGGGAGCAGAAGGCCGTCGCCCGTGGTTGGCCACCACGTCTGGTTGACGAGCACGGACAGCACGCCGGCCAGCGTCGCGCCGATGCCCATGAAGATATACGCGGCGATCTTGACCCGGTAGACGTTGATGCCCATCTCTGTAGCGCTGTCCGGGTTGTCGCCGACGAGCTGCACGTGGGCGCCGAATTTGTGCCGGTTGAAGAGCATCCAGCCGATGGCGATAAACGCGATGGCCCACAGCATGTGCACCGGGAAATTCTCGATCCAGGGGAAATTCGGGATCGGCCCGGCGAACACCTTCCACAGCAGCGCCTCTTTCATCTGCGGGAACTGGATGGCGACGCCTTCCGTGCCGATGTTGATGATGCCGCGTAGCAGGAAGTTCATGCCCAGCGTGGCCACCAGCGACGACAGGCCGACATAGGTGATCATCACACCCACGACGGCCCCCACCAGGATGCCCACGCCCAGCGCCGGCAGCAGCGCCGCAAAGGGGTCCCAGCCATCGCGCATTGCGGCGGCGAAGACCCAGGACGCGATGCCCGTCGTGGCCGGGAAGGACAGGTCGATCTCGCCGCTGGTGACGATGAAGACCATCGGCACGGCGACGAAGAGGGCGATGGGCATGCTCACGAAGATGGAGCGGTACGTCGTCGGGTTGGTGAAGACGCGCGGGCTGACGATCAGGAAGATGGTGAGCAGCACGGCAAACACAACCAGGGCGCTGATGGCCCGCCGGTTGCGGCTGAGGAACACTCCCAACGGGCTGCGCGTTCGGGCTTTGGCAGGGGTAGCGATAGTGCCAGCGGTCATTGCGGTCCTCCCTGATGCCCGGCGCGGGCGAAATCTTTCATGTGCTGCACCAGCCGCTCCGCCGACTCGATCTCCGACTTGTCCGCTTCCATGGCGATCCGGCCCCGGTCCAGGATGATGAAACGGTCGGCAATGTCGTAGGCGTGGTAAATGTTGTGGCTGATGAAGATGACCGCGCTGCCTTTGGCTTTGGCTTGCAGCATGAAACTGTAGACTTTCTGCGTCTCCGTGAGGGACAGGGCCGTCGTCGGCTCGTCCAGGATCAGCAACTCTGCCGCAAAATACAGGGCGCGGGCGATGGCCACGCCTTGCCGTTCGCCGCCGGAGAGCGTCGCCACGACCGAATCGGGCGTGAACACCTTCGAGGTGAAGCCGATCTCGCGCATCAGCCGCTCCGCCTCTTCGTACTGCTTGCGCACCCGGACGAAGCCCAATGGGCCGCAAATCTCGCGCCCCATGAAGATGTTGCGGGCGATGGTGTGCTGGACGGCGAGCGCCCGGTCCTGGTGCACCGTCTCGATCCCGGCGGCGTGCGCCTGGGCGACCGTCCAGTGCCCGACCGGCTTGCCGCGCACGAGAATCTCGCCGGAGTCGGGCGCGTGCACGCCGGACAGGATTTTGATGAGCGTCGACTTCCCGGCCCCGTTGTCGCCGATCAGGCCGATGATCTCCGCGTTGTCAACAATCATGCTGACATCCGTCAGGGCGTTGACGTTGCCAAACGACTTGGTTATCTGGCGCAGCTCGACAAGATGGTCTGCCACGTGCACCTCCGTTGGGCAGGATGGCGTTCGTAAGGGGAATGCCGGTGGCAAGCGCGCCACCGGCATACTATTCAGAAATCGGTGTGCCCGGTGGGCAAAAACTACCGGTAACCGGCCTCGGCGAGCGCCGCGACCGATTCGTAGTTGTTCACGTCCACAAAGCCCGCGCCCGTGTCGACGTTCAGCGGGCCAAAGCCGAATACCAGCGTGCCGCACAGGCTCAGGATGGGCACGTAGCCCTGCAGGAAGGGCTGCTGGTCCGAGGTGAGCTGCACGTAGCCGCTGCGGAAGGCTTCCATGATGGCCGGGCTGGTGTCGAAGCCAACGTTGACGATCTCACCCGGCGCTTTGCCGAGTGCATCCATGAATTGCGGCACGACGCCCAGGTGCTGGCCGCCGGGGTAGACGATCACTTTGGTGTTGGGGTTGTTCTGCACGGCGGCGCTCAGGGCGGGCAGCGCCGACAGCGGATCGCTGGCCTGTTCGGGCAGCGCATCGAGCACGACGACGGTCATGCCCGCGTCTTCGAGCGCCTGCTTGGTCGCCCCTTCGCGAAGGTCACGGCCCGGCTGGCCGAGTGGGATGAACACGACGGCGGCGTCACCCTCGCCGAAGCCGAACTGGCGCACGATCTCCTGCCCAAGCGCATACCCCTGCGGCGTCAGCTGCGCGCCGACATAACCGCCGCCAAACTTGGCGCGCACTTCGGGCACGTCCACGTTCTGGTACATCATGACGATGCCCGCGGCTGCCGCTTCTTCGGCCAGCGGCATGATCGCTACGTCACCGGGGTGGCCCATCATGGCGATGCCATCCGGGCCGGCGGCGATGGCTTCACGGAGCTGGTTGGTCATCGTCTCGACGTCCCAGCCGGAGTAGATATACTCGACAGTGACGCCGAGATCGGCTTCGGCGGCCTGCGCGCCGCGCTGCACGATGGAGCCGAAGGCGTCGCCTTCCGCGCCGCCGGTGAAGAAACGGATAGTCTTGCCGGCGCACCACTTCTCGCCACCCTGCGCGGATGTGGGCGCGGCTCCGACGGAAAAGACGAGGGCGAGGATCAGGGCGAGGATGGAAAGACGCGCAACGCTCTTGGCCATGAGGAAATCTCCTGAGGAATAACCTGTATTCGAGAACACAACGGTTTCGGCGGAATCGACCAGGCAGGGGAGCCTGCCGTGCCTCCTTTCCCCAAATCCCGAAGAAAAGCGGAAAGCGGGCGTGCTTGACACGCCTTCAGGATGGACAATAATTAAAGGCAGGTTCCGGTAACGCTACCGGAAACGCTATCGGACACTCTAACATGCTTTATTGGGAGAGTCAACTAGAGTGTGTCTGCAAACCCTCACCCCCGGCCCCTCTCCCTCATGGAGGGGGGTGCGGAAAGCGAGGATTCCCGCTTTTTCTCCCCTCTCGCCCTGAGGGAGAGAGGGGCCGGGGGAGTGAGGGTCAACACGAAATCGGGCTTTGCAGACACACCCTAACGATTTCTTGGCAATTTGTGGACACGTTGCGTTCACTGCGCAACGT
>JADZBY010000035.1 GCA_020851855.1 Anaerolineae bacterium | reverse complement strand
GGCCACGTATTGATCTCGTACAGGAATGGATGCCGTCTCCAGGACATGGGGACCCCTTCTCATGCGGGCCACGTGGCGCCACAGACTTGATTATGCCGACTCTCGCGGGTTTGGGGGCGCGACGAATCGGAGCGCTGCGCTATCGGGTGGGCGAAAACGGGGATCATCCGGCTATCATCGCAGGGTGCGCCGCCACTGGTCCTTGAATTGCAGGCTGGTCAGGTCGGTTGCCTCGAGGAAGTCGCTCAACAGCCGGTTGAACTTGGCGGCGATCTCCAGCATGGGAAAATGGCCCAGCGCAGGCTCCACCAGCGGCACAAAATGGCCGTTGGGCTTGCCGGTGTTGATCCAGCGGAGCAGGGAATCGGCGGGCGGCGGCAGAAGCGTGTCCTGCTCGCCGTGCAGCAGCAGCGTGGGCGCGGCGACCAACTTCAGGTCGCGGCCCAGATTCACCTCGGTGAACGATGCCGCGCTCTGGATCAGCGCCGCGTCGTCCATCTTCTCGACCTCGGCGCGCAGCGTCTCGATGTCGGGGAGATCGCGCGCGGCGTGCTTTTGGAGCAGCGCGGCGGGCTTCGTCCCGGTCAGCGCCGCGAGCAGAGGCCGCGCCGCATCGGGCCGTGTCGGCGGCGGAACGGCGGGCGCAGTCGGCAGGATGGGCCGCGCGATGCTGGTGGGCAGGATCGGCGCGGATGGCTTGGGCGCGGGCACGCTCTCCGCCGCCTCGGCCATCTGGGAGAGCGGCCTCGCCTTCAGCCGCGCCAGCAGGTCTTCGGGCGTCTCGGCCCGGTTGCGGAACGGGTTGCGCGGGACCGTCTCGCTCGTGGTGCTAAACTGCGGTGAGGCGCTGTTCAGGTCGGGCAGCGGCCCCGGCGTGGGCGGCGCGCTGCCCGGCGCAGCCGTGTTGCTCGCCGCCGGCGTTGCCGGGACCGGCTCGTCGCCGGTGTCGCCCAGGTCGGTGAGCGGCGGGCTGATGAGCAGCAGGCGGTACACGCGGTCCGGATACAGCCGGGCAAAGCGCAAGCACGTCGCCGCGCCGAGCGAATGGCCGATCAGCGCCGCTTTGGGGATGCCCAGCCGCTCGAAGAACTGGAAGAGCAGGTTGACCTGGTGCTCCAGGCCGTAGCGCATCGTATCCTTGCTGCTGTCGCCAAAGCCCCACAGGTCGAGCGCGTAGGTGCGGTACTTCACGCTCAACTGCTGCATGGTGGGCACCCAGAAGCGCCACGAGCCAAGCCAGCCGTGCACGAAGATCACCGGGCGGCCCCGGCCCAGCACTTCATAATGAACCAGCCCACTCTCAATCGTCAGAGCACTCATCGATGCTTCCCGCGGACGCGACCGCTGTTCCCTCTACCATGATGTCGCCGCGCGCACCGGCACAGCCGCTTCACTTTTTGAACTTCGCCAGGATTTCGCCCACGCGGGCGGCCAATTCGTCCACGGCGAAGGGCTTCACGATGTACTCGTGCGCGCCCACGTCCATGCCCGTCTCAACCTCGACTTCCTGCCCGCGCGCCGAAAGAAACACGACCGGGATGTCCTGCACGGCTTCGATCTTCTTGAGCGCCAAACACGCCTCGTAGCCCGTCATGCGCGGCATTCGCACATCCATCATGATCAGGTCCGGCATGACCTGCGGCGCAAGCTCGACTGCTTCCTGCCCGTCGCGCGCCTTCACCACCTGATGCCCGGCGAACGATAGCGCGATCTCGATCAGGTCCCGGATGTCGTGTTCGTCTTCCGCGATGAGGATTTTGGCCATATGCGTGGGCCGTGCCTGTCCTTTCCCTGAATCCGGATCAGTGTCCGTGCGGCGGTCCGAGCGGTGTCTCAGCCCGCCGACGTAAAGGCCGGGATGCGCACGAAGAACGTCGTGCCTTTGCCCGGCTCGCTCTCCAGCCAGATGTCGCCCTGGTGCAGGCTGACATACTCCCTCACAATGGCCAGCCCCAGGCCCGCGCCGGACGTTTCCATGACCAGCATTTGCTCTTCGTCGCGGAAGAAGCGGGACCAGATGCGCTCCTGCTTCTCCTTCGGAATGCCGATGCCGGTGTCCGAAACGCGGATCATCACCGAGCGCTCTTCGGCAGCCGCCTCGACGCGGATTCGCCCGCCCGCATAAGTATAACTGTAGGCGTTGTTGAGCAAGTGACTCATGACCTGCGTCATCTTGTCGAAGTCGGCGCGCATCAGCGGCAGATCGTCGGGCACGTAGGACGTGATGTCCACCTGCTTGCCGTCGTGCGCGACGCGCTCCTCAAGCTGGCGCAGGCTCAACTCGATCACTTCGGCTACGTTGGTCGGCTGCAAGTTGAGCTTGATCGCGCCCCGATCCAGCCGCGAGATGTCCAGAAGCTCGTTCACCAGCAGCGAGAGCCGGTCCGCATTGGTCTTGATCGTGGCCAGGAACTTCTGCTGCTGTTCGGAGACTTGCCCCGCCGCGCCCAGCAGCAACAGGTCCGCATAGCCCTTGATCGATGTCATCGGCGTGCGCAGCTCATGGCTGACCGTCGCCACGAACTCGGATTTCATGCGGTCGACCTCGATCTCGCGCGTGATGTCGCGGAAGACGGACACCGTGCCGAGGAACTGATCGCCGATGTTCACCGGCGAGAGGATGACGCTGATGAACCGTCCGTTGTCCAGCGACAACTCGGCGCGGATTTCCTGCCCGGTCAATTCCAGGTTCGGGTCCGCCGTCCACTGCTCGATGGCGTCCAGCCAGTGCTGCCCACCCGACGATGAATACAGCCCGGCCAGCGAGCTGATGTGGCTGCCCACCACCTGTGTGCGCCCCAACCCAAGAATACGCTCGGCGGCGCTGTTGAACTGGACGATCTCCCCGTCCTGGTTGGCGACCATCACGCCGTCCGCGATGGATTCGACGATGGCCAGATTCTTGGTCGACTCGACCTGCTCGCGGCGGACCATTGCGCCCAGCCGCTCGGCCTGTTCGCGGATGAGCGTGTACAGGTCGGCGTTGTTCATGGCGCTGGCGATCTGCTTGGCGGCGGCTTCCACGAGGCGCAACTGATCCTCGTCGAAGCGGTCCGGCTCGTTGTGGAAGAGCATCACCACGCCGAGCGTTTCTTCGTTGGCCTCAAGCAGCGCGCCGATGGCCGAACTTGGCTCCTTTTCCCACTCGCTGGCATACACCCAGCGGTAGTCCTTCTGCACGTCCGGCACGAGCACCGAGCGCTGGGTCTGGATCACCCAGCCGGCCAGCCCTTCGCGCGGGCTGAGGCCTGCCGCCTGCCCTTCCTTGAACGGCAGTTCATACCCGGCGCGGTAGATGAGCCGGTCCGAGATGCTGTCGATGCCCAGGATCGCGCCCCGGTCCGCCCCGATGGCGTCGGTCATCATGCTCAGCGCGCGGTTCAGCGTGATGTCGATGTCCAGGCTGGACGTCAGGTTCGCCGTCAATTGATACAGGAAGCTGATGCTGTCGCGCTCGCGCTGAAGCTCCTCGGTGCGCTCCATCACCGCGCGCTCAAGCTCTGCCGCGAACTGGCGCGATTGGGTGAACAGCCGGGCGTTCTGCAGCGCCACGGCGATCTGCGCGCCCACCGTGGACAGGATTCGCTGGTCGTTCAGGTTGAAAGCGCTCGGATTGTTCTCGTCGCCGATGACCAGCGCGCCGATGGGCTGCTCGGCGGATGTCATCGGCACGCCCATGAAGCAGCGCGCCGGGATGATGCGCAGCCGCGCGCCCGCGTTGCGCAGTACGTCGTTGATCTCGTCGCCCGCAAGACGCTGCGGCATCCGTTGCTTCACCACGAACGAGATTTCGTCGTCGCCGAGTGGATGATCGTCAATTTCCACCGGGACGCCGTTGCGCAGCGCCACCGGGTACGAGAGCGTGTACGTGGCCGGGTCGAGCGTGGCCACGACAAACCACTGCGCCTTGATCAGCGCGGGCAGCCGCTGCCGCACGATGTCGTATACGCCTTCCTGGTCGATATTCGCCGCCAGCGCGGTGGAAAGCTCGTTGATGACGAACAGCTCTTCGAGCTTGGACGCCGTCTCGGTCTGAAGCCCGGCGTTCTCGATGGCGACGGCGGCCTGCGCGCTCAGCGTGCGCGCCAGACGCACCTCGCCGCCGGTGAACGTGCGCGCCGCGCTGCACACGTCCAGCGTGAGCAAGCCGACGGGCTGCTCGCGCACGTGCATCGGCACGAGCACGCGCGAATGGACCTGGCGGCGGCGCAGAATCTCGCGCTCGGCGTCGGGCACTTTCGCATCGTCGGCGCGCTGCAGGATCACCTGGCTGGTCTGCATGGCGCGGCGCATCGTCAGGTTGTCCGCCATGCGGAACACCGCGCCGGGCGCATCGGTGACCACCGGGCTGGCTTCCGCCGGGATGTCCACGCTGACCTTGAGCGCCTCGTCAAAGGCGTTGTAGTTCAAAATCTGGCAGGCGTCCACGTCCATGGCGATGATCATCTGCATGGCGATGCTGCGCAGCACCGTATCCAGCTCCAGCGACGCGGAGATGGCCTGCGTGGCGTCGAAGAGCAGCTCCAGTTCGCGGGTGCGCGCCAGCGATTGCTCCAGCAGGTTCGCGTTTTGCACGGCGATGGCCGCCTGCGAGGCGATGGTCTGCGCCACCTCGACCTGTTCCGGCGTGAAATCGCGATATTCCTGCTGGTGGTAGAACTCCAACATGCCGATGATCTGCCCGCTCACGGTCAGCGGCACGATCAGGCACGATAGCGCTTGCCTGCCGCCCGGCGTGTGCCCGTTCAGGCGCGGATCGGCCAGCACATCGCGGACCACGATGGGCTGAAGCGTGGCCCGCAGCTGCTTGAGGACCGGATTGCCTTCCAGCGGGACCGAATCGCCCTCGGACGGCGGGTAGTCGCGGCGCGGGTACTCGATCACCAGCCGCGCCGAGCGAGTCTCGTTGTCGAAGAAGAACGCGCTGCCCCGGTCCACGCCCAGCAGGCCGATGGTTTCGCGCAGCGCGACCTCGTACACGTCTTCCAGGTCGAGCGACTGGGTGAGCGCGTTCGAGACGCGGTACAGCAGCGAGAGCCGTTGCGCCTGCTGGTCAAGCTCACGGGCGCGGGACGCCGTCTCGCGGTACAGCCGGGTGTTCTCGTCGGCGGCCTGGATGGTCTTCTGGAACAGGTCCGCGTTTTCGAGCGCCACGGCCACCTGGTTGGCAAAGGTCAGCGCCAGTTGCTCCATGGTCGGCGTGTAAAAGCCCGGCTCGCTCTTTTCCAACACGAGCAAGCCCGCCAGCCGCCCGCGCGACACGAGCGAGATGCCCAGCCACGAGCGCATCGGGTGCGATTCGCTCATCGGCGGGAAACGGCTGTCCATGGTGATGTCCGGGATGTTGAGCACCTGCCCGCGCATGGCAAGCTCCCGGAATAGCTCGGAATCCGCGATCTCGGCCTCGATGCCGATCAGCGCCTTGGCGTCGGCGTAACCGCGCGCCGCCTGGATGACCAGCCGGTCCTCGTTGCGCAGCCAGAGCGTCGCGCAGTCAAAGTCCAGGATGCGGTCGGTGTTGTCCAGCATCAGCCGGGTGACGGCGTCCGGGTCAAGCGTCGAGGTCAACTGCGTGGAGATTTCGGTGAGCACGGTCAGCTGCCGCTCACGCCGGGCGATGTCCGCTTCGAGCGCGGCGCGCTGCGTCACGTCTTCGACCAGGATGACGATGCCGCTGACAGTCTGTCCTTCCTGCTGCCCTTCCTGGAGCGGATACACGTAGAAGTTGCGGACGACGGGCTGCCCTTGCTCGTCTTCGTCGCGGATGCCGTAGCGGCTCTCCGGCTCGCCAAAGTGCAGGACGCGGTCGATGGCGCTTTGCAGGAAATCCATGTAGCGGGGCCGGTAGGCGAACAACGTCTGGCCGAGCGCATCCTCGGTCCAGCCGTACACCTTGCGCATGTAGCCGTTCACCGTGCGGATGGTCTTGTCGCGGTTCAGCACGATGATGCCCTGCTGAATCGACTCGACCACCGCCTCGTTAAACGACTTCAGGCCCAGCGTTTCCTGGTACAGCCGCGCGTTTTCGGTGGCGATGGCGGCCTGAGAAGCGAACGCCGACGCCTTCTCGATGTCCGTCTCGGCAAAGCCCTTGCCCGTGCTCGTCTGGATGAAGACGATAGCGCCCGTCGCGCGGTTCTCGTGCACCAGCGGCACGGCCAGCATCGCGCCAACCGGCACATCTTTGAGCACACGCGCCATGATCGTGCTCTGCGGGGCCTCGTCGCCCGCTTCCAGGACGTTGATGTAGGCGGGCGAGCGTTCCTGGATGACGGTCTTGCCCAGGATGTCGGCCTCGTCCAACCGCACGCGCGTGCCGGGGAAGTTCGCCTCGCCGGGGCCGCGCGCCGCGATGCCGGTCAGCGCATCGTCTTCGGCCAGCCATACATACGCGCCCGCCACGCCCAGGATGGCGATGGACTCCTCGCACACCGTCGAGAGCACGTGGCCCATGTTGAGCATGGTGTTCACCGACGCGCCGACGCGCGTGAGCGCCGACGAGAAGCGCTCGCGCTCGATGGTCTGCTGGAACAGCTGCGCGTTTTCGATGGCGACGGCGGTCAGGTTCGCGATACGCGATACGAGCGGCAGTTGCGCCTCAAGCTCTTCCGCGCCGCCTGTCCGGCTGGCCATATTCAGCGCGCCGACGATGCGCCCGCCGGCCATCATCGGCGCGACGAGGGCCGCCTTCTCGCCTGCCTCGTGCAACGCGCGCAGGTCCGCGAAGTCATCCGGCTGCTCGCCGTCCGTCCCACCCGACAGATCATAGGCGTGGCCCGCCGCCTCTTGCACGGCGCGGCCCATGGCCGAGTCCTCGAAGACGATCAGCCCGCCCGGCTCAATGTGGGCGTCGCCCTGCGCATCGACGTGGACGTGCAGCATACTGAAGCGCTGCGCGTTCTCGTCCATGAGGCCCACGCTCATCCGCGAGAACGGGATCATCTGGTGCAGTCCCGCCGCCACGCCCTGGATGATCTCGTTCAGTTCCAGGGTGGCCGTCACCGCCTCGGTGACCTCGTTGATGCGCGCCTCTTGCTGCGCCGCCTGGGTCATGCCCTGGTACAGGCGCGTATTTTCGATGGCGAAGGCCGCCTGCGCCGCGAAAAGCTCGATAGGCCGTAGCTCCGCTTCGCTGGGCGGCTTGCCGTCCTGCGGCGAGTCCATGGCGATGATGCCCACCAGACGGCTCTGATCCAGGCCGTAGAGCGGCAGGTACAGCGTATCGAGCCGATGCCAGCGGTCGGGTGTGGCCGGCTCGTCGCTGGCGGGGGTCTCGATGCCGGCCATGAGCTTGTTTTCCGTCACCAGCGGGTCGCTGTGCCGGACGTAATAAGCCTGGCCGATACGGTAACGGCGGAACTCCGGGTCAGCCAGGCGCTCGCGCCAGACGACGCCGGACAGCAGGCTGGCCCGCAGCCGGGCAGCTTCGTCCCGACCGAACCCCGCCGTGATTAACTCGGCAGGCTCAAATTCGGGGCCGCGCAGCGTGATGGCCACCCGGCCCCACCCGGCGGCGTGGATGCCGTCGGCGACCACTTGCAGGCGCGAGGGAATATCCGGCGCGCGCTGAATCTCGCTG
>JADZBY010000034.1 GCA_020851855.1 Anaerolineae bacterium | reverse complement strand
GGTCAGCCCGCCCTTTCCTTCAGCGGATTGCTGAAAACGAGGATGCCCAGGCTCAACACGAAGATCACGCCGATGAGCAGCGTCGAGATTGCCGAGGCGTACCCAAGCTGCTGGGATGTGAAGGCGGTTTTGTAGATGTGAAGCGAGAGCAGCTCCGTGCTGCGCCCCGGACCGCCAAAGGTGAGGATGAAGACCACTTCGAGGGCGCGAAATACGTCGACAAGCCGCAGCAGCAACGTGATCAGGATGATGGCCCGGATCATCGGCAGCTTGACGAAAAGCGTCATTTGTAGCCAGTTTGCCCCGTCGATGTGCGCCGCTTCGGTGATGTCACTCGACACCGCCTGCAAGCCCGCCAGGATGATGATGAAGACAAAGGGCGTCCACTGCCAGATATCCGTGATAATGATCGAGGTGAACGCCTGATTGCGGTCTGCCAGCCAGAGCTGTGTGGTAAAGCCGAACTGCTGCAAAAAGGGCAGCGCTTCCCCGATCTGCTCCAGGTAGTAGTTGATCAGGCCGCTGCGCGCGTCGAACAGGTAACGCCAGATCAGGCCGACCACCACGGGCGAAACCATGAGCGGCAGCACGAAGATCGTGCGGAACAGGCCGGCGCCGCGAATGGGCCGCTCCAGGATGAGCGCCAGAAGGATGCCGAGCGCCATCTCGACCAGGATGACCCAGAAGCCAAAGCGCAGCGTCACGCCGAGCGATTCGCCCACGGCGGCATCGCCCGCAAGGCGCTCATATGCCGCCAGGCCGACGTACCGCGCGCTGTCGAGCGGCGTCCCCATCGACCATTCGTAGAAGCTGAGTCGCAAGGCGGTGAAGAGGGGCACGATCAGCCCCACGGCGAGAATGACGACAGCGGGAAGTAAGAAGATATACGGGATCAGTGTGCGGCGGCTGCCGATAAAGCTTGTCATGTCGCTTCACCACCCTTTTTCGACCCCCAGAGGCGAGCAGATGGGGAAGAGCGTCCCCATCTGCTTCGCATTCAGACGAGCGGTATCGTGTCGGATTACTCGCCCATATCCCAGTTATAGTAACCCGCGCGGCCCAGTTCCTCGCGAATCAGGCGCGCGGCCTCGTCCAGCGCTTCCTGAGCCGTCTTCTGACCGGTCACGAACTCCGACAGCTGCACGCCCAGGATCGGCGCATTCAGAGCGCCCCATTCCGCGATCAGCGGACGCCAGTCTACGTTGGCGCACTCAAGCTGTTCGGCAATGACCGCGTATTCGGGGAACTTCGCCTGCATCTCCGGATCGAGCAGTGTGGACATGCGGCTGGGCTGCCCACCCAGGCTCGCCAGCTTACGATCCGTCTCCTTGCTGGTCATCCACTGGATGAACATGAAGGCGGCTTCCTTGTTGCGCGAGTTCGACGGGATGCCCATCGCAAAGCCGCCCGTCTCCGCGCCGCAGGTGGTAGCCGTCGGGTGCAGCGCCACGCCGATCAGGCCGTCGATGCGCGACTGGTTCGGGTCGCGCGTCTGGTTGATGATCCGGTCGTTGTCGAGGAACATGGCCGCTTCGCCCTGAAGGAAGGAGTTGGATGCCTCGCCGATGCCGTAGCTCGTCACGCCGGGCGGCGAGGCGTCCAGGATGCGCTTCAGCGCTTCCGCCGCCGCCACACCCGCCTCACTGTTGACCACCGGGTTCCACTGGTCATCCAGCACGCTGCCGCCAAAGGGGCTGAGGTGGAGCAGCCAGGCGTGAACGATCTGATGGCCCGACGCGCCACGGCTGGTAATGCCGTACATGTCCGGCACGTTTGCCGTGATCCACTCGGCGGTGTCGAGCAGCTCGTCGTAGGTTTCGGGCACTTTCAGATCGTACTGATCAAAGATATCTTTGCGGTAGACCAGCACGCTGGTTTCGCCGCTAAAGGGCACGCCGTACAGCGCATCCGTCACGCCCGGCAGATAGGCGCGCCGCCCGCCGACGATGCTGCCCGACTCCAGGTAAGCCGGGATCAGGTCTGCCGCGTCATAATCGGGCATCACCAGGTCGGGGTTGGTGAAGAACTGGGCCATGGGGGTCAGGAAGCCTTTATTGACGTACTCGGTCTTCCAGAAGATCACCCACGACACCACGTCGTAGTCGCCTTCGGGCTTGCTCATCTCCAGCACTTGCTTGTCATGCATACTCTCGTACTGGACCGAGTCAACTTCGACGGTAATGCCCGTCAGCTCCTCAAATTCGGGGATGAGCTGTTGTGCAACCTGGAAGTGGTAGAGCGACGGCCAACTGACGACGATGGTTGTCCCCTCGAACTGACGCCAGGGATTGACCGGCGACTCTTGCGCGGAGACGACGCCGAGAGAGGTGAGGAGAGCGACACTGAGTACAAGGGACAGGAAAGCTCTTCTAAACATTTGACGAACTCCTAGTCGCGTAAGTGACGAGTGGTGAGCGGGCGTCGGTGCGGTGCGTGGTCGATGCGTGCTGACTCCTTTCCTGAGAAGCCCCAAAGAGCGAAACCGCCGTCACAGAAGTGACTTGAACGGCAGGTCAGGTTCGAGCGTGAAGGCGTCATCAAACCCGCGCGGATACATGTAGACCAGCCGGTCTTTGTCGGCGGGGTAAACGAACTTCCCCCCCACTTGCCAGATGAACGGCTTGAAGCGGTATTGCAGCCGATCCTTGCGCAGGTTCCACAACACGAGAATCTCATTGGGATCGGCCTGGAAGTTCGTCCAGATGTCGTGGTGGATGGGGATGATGACCTCGGCATTCAAGCATTCGGCCATCTTGAGCAGGTCGATAGATGTCATCTTGTCGGTCATGCCGCGCGGGTTTTCACCAAACGAGCCGAGCGCTACATCGATCCTGTGGTCGTTGCCGTGTTTGGCGAAGTAATTCGAATAATGCGAGTCGCCGCTGTGGTACAGGTTACCGCCCGGCGTCTTGAACAGGTAGTTGACGGCGCGCTCGTCCATTTCCTGCGGCATACTGCCCTTGAGCGTCACGCCCGGCGGCGCTGTGACAAGCTCGGTGCGGTCAAAGGAGTCGAGCGCCACGATCTGCACGTCTTTGATGTCCACCACATCGCCAGGCCGGACGGCAATGCAACGCTCGCGCGGGACGCCCCATTTGACCCAGATATCGACGCACGTCTGCGGCCCGATGAACGGCACAGAAGCGTCGCAATTCTGGATGACCGCCGCCGCGACGTTCGGATCGATGTGATCGTCGTGGTCGTGGGTTGCCAGGATGGCATCCACCTGCTTGATGGCGAATGGGTCGAGCACGCACACGGAGTTCCGCAGGTTGGGCTGAAGTTTTCGGACCCCGATAGCGCGCTGGTGCTGGTGCTGGTCCCGCATCCAGGGGTTGGCCCGGGTCCGTTTTCCCGTGCCGACCCACAGGTCAATGCACAGGTTCGCGTTCCCCGGCGTCTTGAGCCAGATTCCCGTGCAGCCGAGCCACCACATCGCAAAGCTGCCCGGCGCGACTTCCTCTTGCGCGATCTCTTCGTTCAGCCACGTTCCCCATTCGGGAAAGGTCTTCTGAAGCCAGCTTTCCCGCGTGATCTCGTGCACCTTCATCGGTGATGGTCTCCTGGTCAGCAAGATAGGCTGCCGTGCCCCACGTCTGAGACAAAGTGTAAGGACGTTCTGCACATATGTCAATCAACATGAGAATTTGTGCAAAAGTGGTATAATCGTAGTGGAAGGCACAGGTACGAGCGCCGGCTCATAGCTGGGAGATGCGGGTATGGATGCCAATCTCGTTCGTGAAGACGCCAACATCATGGTCGAAGTGGCATGGATGTATTACGAGCAACAGCTCACGCAGGCGGAGATTGGGCGACGCATCAACGTCTCCCGCTCGACCGTCTCGCGGCTGCTTCAGGAAGCGCGAAACACCGGGATCGTGACTATCGCCATCAACTTCAGTCTTGCCCGCGACAATGCACTGGAAGACTGCCTTCAACAACACTTTGGTCTGCGACAAGTGCGCGTGTTACGAAGCCTTGCCCGCTCCAAAGAGATGATCCTGCAGGGCATGGGCTATCTTGCAGCCCGATTGCTTGAGGAGACGGTGCAGAATGACATGGTGGTGGGCGTATCGTACGGCACGTCCATTGCCGAAACCATCGCTCAGGTTGTCCCGATGGCGCGCCAGGATGTGACGATTATCCCCATCATTGGAGCGCTTGGCTCGACCAACCCACACATCGAGGCAATTGATCTGACGCGCGAGCTGGCGACCAAGTTCAACGCACGTTACCGTTACCTGCACGCGCCGCTTCTGGTCGAGGACCAGCACACCTGCAACCTGCTGCTGCAAGAGCCTACCGTGCGCGACGTGATGGCCGACGGGGCGCGGGCGGACTGTGTGATCATCGGCATTGGCGGTCTTGAGGCGCACTCTTCGAGCCTGATCTGGACCAGCTACCTCAGCGAGCAAGAGCTTGAGCCGCTTCGGCGTCAGGGCGCGGTCGGGCACATGTGCGCGCAGTTCTTCGATCTCCAGGGGCAAGTCCTCGACCAGGACCTCAACCGCCGCGCCATCACCATCGGCCTGGAAGCCCTGCGGCGCATCAGGACCGTCATCGCTGTGGCGGGCACACGCGCGAAGGCCCAGGCCATCCTGGGCGCGCTGCGTGGCGGGTACGTCGATGCGCTCATCACCGACGATGAGGCCGCATCGGCCATATTGGATATGGCCGGGCACAAGGCGCGCTGCTGAGGCTGCGCGTTTCCCGTGGCAGGCGGGCGCAGTGTGCGCGGCGTTCACGCGCGAGAAGCGGTCAGGGCCGTTGCGCCTCGCCCCCTGATCCCTCTCCGCTTCGGAGAGGGGAAGGATGCGGCAAGATTCTGGTTCCCCGCTCAAGGGTGGAGAGGGCCTGGGGGTGAGGCTCAGGCGTCGTAGGCTTCGGCCAGCCCCAGGATAACCTCGCGCGTGAAGTGGGATACCTTGCGCACCGCCTCGCCACGATCCGCGCCGGTCCGCCCGGTTTCGATCACCTGGATCGTGGCGTCCACGACGAACTCGTTGAAGGTGAAAAAGCCCTGCACCGCCTCGCTGAGGCGGTGTCCTTTTTCGCGCAACAGGTGGCCGTATTTCAGGCCGAACTCGTGGGCCAGCGTGAGGGCGTTATCCGCGCCGGTGGACAGGTAACGCTCCAGCGCTTCCATGAGGCGGCGGCCATAGAGCGCCATCGCGTCGCGCGCCTGCTGGTCGAAGCGCGGATACCACGGCGCGCTGGCAAACTGCCCCTCGCCGATCTCCAGCCGGGCGCGTCCCATCGCGCTCTGGACGAGTAACTGCGCCTCGGCGCTCATCCCCTGGCGATGCGAATCGATCCACTGCTGCAAGTCCGCGACGCGGAAACGCCGGTGGCCACCGGGCGTGCGCTGTGAAGGCACATGCCCCCGGTCGGCCCAGTTACGCACGGTGGCCGGGTGTACGCCGAGAATCTTCGCTGCCTCGCTCAGCCCTACCCAGGCTGTTGGTTCGTCCATGAGCGCTGTCGTTTTCCGCCGGATTGTCTCATTTGTGTCAATGAAAACTGACCTTATTGTACGAGTCTATGCGACAAGGCGCTAGGGACAGTCCATTCTGATGAAAAGATGGGGATGGGAGAGAAGACAGTGCGGACACACCCGTCCAAGAAAATGTGCGCTAGACTGGAGTTCGCGGGCATTGTCGTTGAATACCCGAGGTGAATAATGAACAAGCGAACCGTTAAAGTCGACATGCAGGACCTTTATCAAGCGTTCGAGTTCAGTTCGGACGAGGTGGAGCACTACCTCGACGTCGAGACGGGCGCGATCTTGATGGTTATGGAAGGTTTTGCCGATGTAGAGCCGGAGGACATTGAGTTCAACCCACGCTACATTGAAATCCCCGCGCAAAGTTCGCATGAGGGATACCAGGAGATGGTCGATTTCATCGATACTGTGCGTGACGCGACAATGCGTGAGAAGCTCGAAATTGCCATTGACGGCCCCGGCGCTTTCAGCCGGTTCAGGAACGTGCTTTCGCGCTATCCCGACGTGCAGGAGCGCTGGGATAAGTTCAAAGAAAAGCGCCTTAAAGCGCGAATCAGAGAGTGGCTCGACATGCACCACATCACACCCGCCTGAGATACGCCCCGCCGCCGGGCGCAAGTTGCCGCGCCGGGCCGCTCAGGCTACAATGAACCGTCAGGCTGCTCTGCCGAACAGCCAGGACAACGCGGGCGACTGGGGCGATACGTTGGGAGGTGCGGCGTGGGCCGCTGGGCAAACAAATACGTGATCGGCCTCACGGGCAACATCGCGATGGGCAAGAGCGTCGTGCGCAAGATGCTGGAGCACCTCGGCGCGTATACCATCGACGCCGACGGCCTCGCCCATCAGACGATGGCCCCCGGCGCACCGGCCTATCACCCCATCATCGAGACGTTTGGCCGCTGGGTGCTCGACCCGGATGGCCGCATCAACCGGCAGAAGCTCGCCGCGGTGGCCTTTGCGCACCCCGACGCGCTGGCCCAGCTTGAGGCCATCACGCACCCCGTCGTGCGGCAGGCCATCGACGTACTGCTCAGCCGTGCGCCGCAGCCGGTGGCCGTCGTGGAAGCGATCAAGCTGGTCGAAGGGCCGCTCGCCGACCAGGTCGATTCGGTGTGGGTGGTGGACGCCGCGCCGCAATTGCAGGTCGAGCGCCTGGTGCACAAGCGCGGCATGACCGAAAACGAAGCCCGCAAGCGCATGGAGACGCAGAATCCCCAGCGCGACAAACTGGCCCGCGCCGATGCGGTCATCACCAACAACGGCTCGCTGCAAGATGTGTGGGTGCAGGTCGAGCGCGAGTGGCGGCGGCTGATGGCGGCTTTTGGGCTGGCCGACGCGGACACCACGCTGCGCACGGTGCGCGTCAGCCCGTCGCGGCCCCCAACCGGGCAATATCCCGCCGTGAAGCCGCCCACCGGGCAACTTGCCACGCCGCGCCCACCCACCGGGCCGCTAGGCAGGCCGGTGGTTACGCCCACGCAGACGCAGACCATGCAGCAGGTGCAGGGCATCACGCCGACGTCGCCCGCACAGCCCGTTGCGCTGCCCGCTCAACGCCCGGCGACCGGCCCGCTCGGCCCGCTGCCGGCGCTGAAGCCGAAGACGCAATCGCAGACGCTGCCCGCCGCTGCCGCGCCCGCCGCATCAAGTGCGCCTGCGCCGGCCACGCCGCTTGTGCCCACACCTGCACCCGCGCTGGCCCCATCCGCGCCGGATATTTCCGTGGACATCCGCCGGGGGATGCCGCGCCACGCCGAGGCTATCGCAGAGTTGATCGCGTCGCTGACCGGCAAGAGCCTGACGCGCAGCGACGTGATGGGCCTGTTTGGCGAAAAATCCTACCTGCTGGCCGAAACGTCGGGCCGGCTGCTTGGGCTGGCCGGATTCCAGGTCGAAAACCTGATCACGCGCGTCGATG
>JADZBY010000033.1 GCA_020851855.1 Anaerolineae bacterium | reverse complement strand
CGTTCGTGCCCGTCAAAATCGGTCAGCCCCGGGTAGACCCGACGTCGCGTCCGCCCGGCGCTGAAGCGACCGGGCTGAGTCTACAAAGCCCTGGCGGGCTGAAGGCGCATGCTAGCCCGTCAGGGCTTCGTAATTTCAGCCTGGACCTTCACGTCCGGGGTGATGGCTTTGCCCTCGCCTTCCCTATTGCCTTTCGCCCCGAAGTGCACTAGGCTAGGGCGCAGTGAGTAGAAGGATTGAGGGCGTGCCTGTTCATCCCGATTTTCTGCGTGCAAGCTACGACGACGAGCGCGATGCGTTCGTCAGCGATGAGGCGACCTGGGTCGATGGCGGCCCTTCCCTGGAATACACCTTTGACCTGCTCGATTTCGAAGATAATGGCGTGCTCGAAGGCGCGCTTGAGAAGACCTGGCATGACCCGGAGCAGGGCTGGCTGGGAGAGGCGCGCGTTTTTGGCGAGTTCGAGGACGCGGAAACGTTCCGTGCCGAGGTGGACGCCATTCGCGCCGAGGCTGAATCGCGCGCCGAAGCCGAAAACGTCGATACGCTGCTGTGCGTGATCGACATCCTCAAAGAGCGCGCCGTCGAGGCCGGGCTGGAAGACGAGTGGATTCTTGAGGTCGAAGGCTGGTTCGAAGAAGGCCCGGAAGATGCGTACAGCTTGCGCGAGTTTGGCGACGGCGAGCGGCTGCACCACCATATCGAGCGCGACGACGAGTGCTGGCGGCTGCACGTGAAGAAGGTCACCGATCCCGCCGGGCAGCCGCTCGGTTGGGCCGTGTTCGCCATCCACTTTCCGGACCTGCCCATCGACGCTTCCCATGACGACGTGCTCGCGGCGGAATATGGGCGCGCGCTGATGGTCGAGCAGTGCCGCGATCAGCTTGACGCACGGCTCGCCCTGCGTGGCATCGCGCACTTCATGGACGAGGGCGACCGCGTCGAAGACCCGGACTATGCCTTCATGAACGACACCGAGGTGCTGGCCGGGCTGGCCTGCGAGTGCGAGATGGATGCGATGGGCGAGGCAGTGTGGCGCGAGCTTCACGGCGACGCCCTGCACGACTTGCTGCGCGATGATACGCCCTTCGTCTGCCCGCTTAACGACTGGCAGCCGCGCGAAAAGTCCCTCATCGACCGTTTTTTCGAAGAGAATCCGCAGCCGGTGTGGCTGGAAGACCAGATGCGCGCCCTGCTGGCCGACGAGGCCGGCGTCGAGGAAGAAATCGATCCGGACAGCCCCTGGAGCGCCCTGGACGAGGAAGAACCAGGCCAGCCGTGAGCCGTACGCGCACGCTGGGGCGTATTTCAGTTTGTGCCCGTCCCTCACTCCCACGGGGCGAGAGGGGAGACAAGCGGACGGGCGTGCTCCGCTTCACCCCTCGCCATGAGGGAGAGGGGCCAGGGGTGAGGGTTCTCATTTTTGCGCCGCCTACCCGCCCATGCTAGAGTCCCCAGGCAAGCGGTACACATCCGACGACGGCACGGCATGGGATGTGTCGCCGATGGCATGTGTGTCTGAAGGATGCTAGTACGTGCCCGAAAAACCGCTCCCCACTGAGCAAATTCTGGACATGCTGACGGAGCATCCGAAGCGCATCGCCGCGCTGACGGGAAGTCTTACGCCCGTCCAGTGTCGCACCGCTCCCAGCCCGGATAGCTGGTCTGTCAACGATGTGCTTGCCCATCTGCGCTCGTGCGCCGACGTGTGGGGTAGCTGTATTCAAACGATAATCGCACAAGATAGACCGACAATCAAGGCAACCAATCCGCGTACCTGGGTAAAAAGCACGGATTATCTCAGCCAGGAATTTCAGTCCTCGCTGCGGGCCTTTTTCGCACAGCGCAACGGCTTGCTGGCCGTACTGGCTAGGTTACCGCGCGATGCCTGGGCGCGCACCGCAACGATCACCGGAGCGGGAAGGCCGCTCCAGCGAAGCGTGTTGAGTTATGCGCAGTGGCTTGCCACGCACGAGCGATCGCATGTCAAGCAGATAGCGCGTATCGTGGACGCCCTGCGCGTCGACACGGGGCGCCTTCGATGAGCAGGAGCGCCGGCATCACCGTCCGCCCGGTAAACGCCGAAGACATCGCGCCCACGTGCGCCTGGATGGTGCGCGTCCCACTCTGGCAGCGCTACGGGCTGGCCGAAGCGGCGGCGCTCAGGATGCTTGAGGCGGCGCTGGCGGGCGGTGACCTGCTCCTGGCCGCCGATCACGACGAGCGCGGCGCACGGGCCGGCTTTGCGTGGGGGATGCCGCGCGGCGCGTTCGGGCGTAGCCCGTACCTTCGCCTGATCGGCGTGCGGCCCGATTGCACCGACCTGGGCATCGGCGCGGCGCTGCTGGATGCCGTCGAGGACTGGGCGCGCGCCGAGGCAACGGACCTTTTCCTGCTCGTTTCCGATTTCAACGCCGACGCGCAGCGTTTTTACGCGCGCCACGGCTATGTGCAGATTGGGGCCATCCCTGGGTATGTCCTGCCCGACGTGACCGAGATTCTCATGCGCAAGCAACTCAACTGAGCGCTACTGGTTGAGCCGTAAGCGGCGCGCGGGCAGTGCATCGCGTAAATGGACGTTTCTTCTGGAGGCTACAATGTTGAGAGTTCTTCGTGCGCTTGCCCTCGTCGTTGTGCTCGTCGGGATGCTCGGCGGTGGAATCGCCGTCCAGGCCCAGGGCAGCAACACCCTGATCATGGCCCGGGCCGCCGACACCACCGGCCTGGACCCGCACACGCAGACGGCGTTCGCGTCGCT
>JADZBY010000032.1 GCA_020851855.1 Anaerolineae bacterium | reverse complement strand
GGCGACTGGGTGGCCATCTCCGTCACCGATACGGGCGTGGGCATGTCTCCGGAGCAGGTCGCCAAACTCGGCACGAAGTTCTGGCGCGCGGACAACGGCCTGCAACAGCCGGGCACGGGCCTGGGCTTTGCCATCACGCGGCATCTGATCGAGCTGATGGGCGGGATGATCGATATTCAGAGCATCGAGGGGCAGGGCACGGCGGTCACGTTCACCGTGCCGGTCGCCCACGGGCAAATGTAGGGGATACAGGCTACGCCAGAGGCTCCGGGTAGGCCAGTTTGGCCCACCCCAAGTGGATACACACCGGCATACCCCAAAAGGAATGGGCCATGAGCGAACAACCGACCAGCCCTTTGCAGCAGGCCCGTCTGGCCGTTCAAAAACTGCGCGAGGCCGCCACGGTTGACCCGGTCGCGTTGAAAACCGAGCTGGCCGCCATCGAGGCGCTGCTTCAACAGGCTGCCGCGCGTGGTGAAGGCGAGAACACCGGCGAACTGCGCGCCCGGCTGGAGAGCACTGTCGAACAATTCGCCCGGCTGAACTCGCTGATGGTCCACGAGATTCGCAAGCCGATGACGAGCATCCGCGGCTACTCCGACATGCTGGCCAAGCCGGGCATGGTCGGCACGCTCAACGAGATGCAGCAGAATTTCATGGACGTGATCCGGAAAAACGTGATCGGCATGGAAGGGCTGGTGACAAACATCAGCGACCTGAACAAGATCGTCGCGGGCCGGATGCGCCTGGACCCGAAGATGACCACCTTCGGGCAGGTCCTCATGGAAGCGCAGAAAACGGTCGAGCCGCTCGTGGCCGAGCACCACCACACGATGACCTACGACGTGCCGCAGGGCATGCCCATCCTCAATGTGGACACTGCCGCGCTGGTCAAGGTGCTCGGACAGGTGCTGCGCAACGCGATCATGTACACGCCGACGGGCGGCGCGGTCACGCTGAAGGCGGAGCGGCTGGAAGGCAACCGGATGCGCGTCACGGTACGCGATACGGGCGTCGGCATGAAGGCGGAAGACATCAAGCGCCTGGGCGAGCCATTCTTCCGGGGCGATCATGAGCTGGTCACGTCACAGAAGGGTTACGGCCTGGGCATCCCGGTGGCGATGGGCTTCTTGAAAATGATGGACAGCGAGTTCAAGTTGGAGAGCGTCCCCGATCAGGGCACAGTGGTCAGCTTCGAGATTGTGGGCATGGGGTGAGGCCATCGATGGTGGAACGCAGCAATGACACGTGGCTGGCCGACCTGCGCGGCGACGGCCCGGCACAGGAACAGGCCCTCACCGACCTGCGCGCGCGCCTGCAACGCGGAATCTACTTCTATCTCAGCCACGAACGTAGCGATCTGGCCGATCTCGCGCCGGACGAGCTGAACCACATGGCCGAGGATTTCGCCCAGGAAGCGACATTGCGCGTCCTGGAAAACCTCGATTCGTTTCGCGGCGATAGCCAGTTCACGACGTGGGCTACCAAAGTCGCCGTGCGCATCGCCATCAGCGAGTTGCGCCGGGCGCGTTACCGCGATTTCAGCCTGGACTCGCTGGCCGGCGACGGCGATCTGCGTGAGACGGATACCATGCTCGTCAACAGCACGCCGCCCGCCCGCCCGGAAACCGCGACCGAAAAAGCCGAAGCGTTGGAAGGCATCCAGCGCGCGCTGAGCGACGTGCTCACCCCGCGCCAGCGCGCTGCCCTGGAAGCGCTGTTCCTGGAAGGCGTGCCGCTCGACATCGTGGCCGACCGGCTCGAGACAAACCGAAACGCGCTGTACAAGCTCGTTTTTGACGCCCGGCGCAAGCTGCGCAACCATCTGGCGGAACAGGGCCTCTCGCCCGAATACATCCTGAGCCTGTTTGAGCCGTGAAACCGGATCGGGGCGAGCGACGTAAGAATGAGAGTATGGCGCACATCTAATGGTTGGTGACCATTCCCATACCAGCAGTGTCAGGCATGACTTCCAAACCCAAATCTGAGAACTCGCGCGCGGTTGAACTGCTCCGCCGCCTGATTGACGCCCGTGAATCCGAGATCGGCTGCGACGCCTGCTCCGAGCAGATGGATCGCCTGGCCGAGCTAATGCTCAACGGGGCGGAACTGGACGACGCGCTTCATGTGGTGCGCAATCACGTGTCGTGCTGCCGGGGCTGCCAGGCCGAATTTGACGCCCTGATCGCTATCCTCAAGATGGAGAGTCCGCCGGAGCGCTTCGACTTCGGCGGGACGCGGCGCTAGAGGCTGTGCCGGCCTCACCCCCTGGCCCCCTCTCCACGCGGATTACCGCGTAGAGAGGGGGAACGGCGCAGGGTGAGGTAAGTAGTCTTGGCTGCATCGCCTTGCGCACTGTCCGCGGCTTGAAGTGCGTAACGGGCGCTCAGCCTTTTCATCCTACCACGCGCCCAATGCCCCACTCTGTTTCGACAGGGTGGAGCTTTTCGTTCTGGAAACCCGCACACCCCTCGATCATAGCCTGTCCGTAAGGCCGGTGACCGGCACACGGCGCTTCGCACACAATCACTGGATAATTCGCTCATCACGCCACGGGTAGCTTGTCAGAAAGCCGCAACTGATCCAGAATGAAGTCGGATCAGGCCATTCCTGAGCCTG
>JADZBY010000031.1 GCA_020851855.1 Anaerolineae bacterium | reverse complement strand
GGCGGCGACATAACCGCCCGGACCGGCTCCCAGCACGACCACATCATAGTTCTTGGCCATGAATCCTCCTTGCCCCTTGTGAACAGGCGGAACACAGACCTGATCGGATGGTAATCTAGCCGCCGGGAGTCGGCAATCGCGGGCGGGGCGCTTCGGGCGCGTCGCGACGCGCCCCGACATGTGCCGCTGCCGAACGGCTTCGGGGCCGGACCGATGATGAACGCTTCGGGCGTGGCGCGACGCGCCCCTACATGTGCCGCTGCCGAACGGCTTCGGGGCCGGGAACGCTTCGGGCGCGTCGCGACGCGCCCCTACATACGCCGCTGCTGTAGGGGCGGGTCGCGAACCGCCCGGATAAGCAATCCATGCCCAGGCAACGATTCATCATCCGACTCGCCCCCCGCCGGATTTCGTGCGATAAACTTGAAGAGAATCCGAATCATGATCTGGCCCAAACCTGATGAACACATCGCCCTCTTCGGAGCAAGCGGCGCTTGAGCAGCGCAACCGCGAGCTGTCCATCCTGAACGCGATTGCCCAGGCGCTCAACCGCGAAACCGAGCTGCGTCAGGCGTTGCACACCACGCTGCGCCAGATTGTCGACCTGTTTCACCTGCACACTGGCTGGATCTGGCTGATGGACGAGGCGACCGGCGCATTTTCGCTGGCGGCTTCGCTCAACCTGCCGCCGGGATTGGCCGAATCGCCGGAGCGCATGGCGGGCTGGTGTTACTGCCAGGAAAGTTTTCGCTCTGGCTCGCTGGCGAGCGCGGCCAACGTCAGCATCATCCTGTGCACGCGCTTGAAGAACCTGCTGCACGGCACGGACGGGCTGCGCAACCATGCCAGCGTGCCGCTTTCGGCGCACGGCAAGCGGCTGGGCATCCTGAACGTGGTTGGCCGCGACTGGCGCGAGCTGTCCCCGGACGATCTGCGCCTGCTGTACACCGTGGGCGACCTGCTGAGCATCGCCATCGAGCGCGCCCGGCTGTTCGCAAACAGCGCCCGGCTCGGCGCATTGGAAGAGCGCAACCGGCTGGCCCGCGAGATTCACGATACGCTGGCGCAAGGGCTGGCCGCTACGGCGCTCCAGCTTGAGACGGCGGAAGCGCTGCTCGACGCCCAGGCTGATCCGGAGCGGCTCCGCCCGGTGGTGCAGCGCGCCTTGCAGCTCACCCGCAAGAACCTTGAGGAAGCGCGCCGCTCGGTGCTGGACCTGCGCGCCGCCCCGCTGGAAGGCAAGACGCTGCTCGACGCGCTGCGGGGGCTGGCGGCGGAAGCCGAAAGCGCCAGCGCGGGCCGGCTGCACGTCGAGGTGGTGGTCGAAGGCGAGACGCCACTGCCCGCGCTCCCGACGCGCATCGAGATCGGCCTGTACCGCATCGTGCAGGAAGCGCTGGCCAACGTGGCGCGCCACGCGGCGGCGTCCGAGGCGCAAATACGGCTGAGCGTGGACGGCGGGCGGCTCGACCTGGTCATCGCGGATGACGGCGTCGGCTTTGACCCGGCCTCGGTCCCCGCCGGGCGCTTTGGCCTGATCGGCATCCGCGAGCGGGCGCACCTGATCGGCGGCAGCGTTTCGGTGTGCAGCGCGCCCGGCAGCGGCGTGCAGCTCGAAATCAGCGTGCCGCTCCACGAGGAGCCGCGCCCATGAACGGCCCGATTCGCATCCTGATCGCGGACGATCATCCTGTGGTGCGGGATGGGCTAGCGGCGATCCTGAGCACACAGCCGGACTTCGAGATTGCCGGTGAGGCGTCCACCGGCGCAGAACTGGTCGAAAAAGCGAGGGCGCTGCGCCCGGCGGTGATCCTGACCGACCTGGAGATGCCGGAACTGGACGGCGTCGAGGCCATCCGGCAGGTGCGCGCCGCCGATCCGGACGTGCGCATCCTGGTGCTGACGGCCTTCGACAGCGATGATCGCATCGTCGGCGCGATCCGGGCGGGCGCACACGGTTATCTGCTCAAAGGCGCGCCGCGCACCGAGATCTTCAACGCCATCCGGGTGGTGAACGGCGGCGGCACGCTGCTTCAGCCCGTCGTCGTGTCGCAGCTCATGCAGCGCATCCAGGCGGGGGACGAGCCGCCCGGCGAATTGTTGACCAAGCGCGAGCTTGAGGTGCTCCAGCTACTCGGTCAGGGCCTCTTAAACAAGGAAATCGCCGAGCGGTTGCATATCTCAGAGCGCACGGTGAAATTCCACATGAGCGCGGTGCTCGGCAAGCTGGGCGCGGGCAACCGCACCGAGGCCGTGCGCCGCGCCGTCCAGCAGGGGCTGATCTCGCTGGACTAGGGGCGGTGGCGCGCATTGGCCTTTTGCGGACGAGGTAGGCCTCGTCCCTACACCGCGCCTTCGTAGGGACAACGCAGGCGTTGTCCGCCTATCTGCGGTGGGGAGACGAGCGGACGAGGCAGGCCTCGTCCCTACACCGCGCCTTCATAGGGACAACGCCTGCGTTGTCCGTCTATCTTCGGTGGGGGACGAGCGGACGAGGCAGGCCTCGTCCCTACGCCGCGCCTTCGTAGGGACAACGCCTGCGTTGTCCGCCCATCTGCGGCGGGGAGAGGGTCCTTACCCCTCGTTTGGCGCGCTGCCGGGC
>JADZBY010000030.1 GCA_020851855.1 Anaerolineae bacterium | reverse complement strand
CGTGGCTGACCCATGAAAACGGCGCTTTTCAGCGCCGTTTTTCGTGCCGGGACCTCTACTCCGGCGACTTTTTCACACTTCTTATCTTCCGTAGACGCGATTCTAATAACGCCCTCTTAGAATGATCCACAGTTGACCTCTGGAACTGCTCTTGTGGAGGATGTTGAGATGACAATGCGTTGGAATCCGGTCCGTGACTTGATCCAGATGCGGGACATGATGGATCAGCTTGCCAATGAGTCGATGGGGCGTGGCCGCGAAGGGCGAAATGGCGGCGCAACGTGGCGTCTGCCGGTGGATGCATATTCGACCGAAGAAGCGATTGTGTTGATCGCCGATGTGCCGGGCCTGACGCCGGACGATGTGTCGGTGACGCTGGAAGGCGATACGCTGACGCTGAGCGGCGAGTTCAAGGGCGAGCAGAATGCGCCGAATTTCCTGCTGCGCGAGCGTCCGGTGGGCCGTTTCGAGCGCACCCTGACCGTCAACACGCCGATTGACCCGAACAAGCTGGAAGCGACGGTGGAGTACGGCGTGCTGCGCGTCACGCTGCCCAAGGCCGAGGCGGTGAAGCCGCGCCAGATTGCTGTGAAAGCGGGTTCCCGGTAACGTTAATCGATACTATCCGGGCGAATAGTGAAAGAGACGGGGCGGGGAGAATCTCCCCGCCCCGCGTTTTTGTCGCCTCACCCCGGCTCCTCTCCAACGTGGAGAGGGGGGCAGGGGTGAGGTAGGTCCTCTACTCACTCACGCCGGGCAACTCGGCATCGTCGGCCAAGCCGTACACGTCCGCGCGCAGGTACAGCACCACGTGGCCCTCATGACGGGGCGGCACGCGCGTCTGGCGGTTGTACAGCCACGGCAGGAAATCCCAGTACGTCATCGAGCCGCGATCCCAGTCCAGGTACGTGGCGAAATCCTGCCCGACGTAATCCGCGCCCAACGCGGGGGCCGGGTCGGTGACGGGCGCGATCACGGCGGGCGCGCTGATCTCCGGCGTGAGCGAATCGACGTAACGCGCGTTCCGGAAATGGCGCAGCGCCCAGCCCACCGGGCCACCGGCGGATACATCCGGCGGCAGCAGCACGACGACTTCCATGCTGGTCGGCGCGCCGGTGCTGCGCAGTGAGGCAGTGCGCAAGGTCCGTTCCAGCAAACTCACGCCGGGCGCGGGCGGGCGCACATTCCACGGCTCACGCGGGTCGCTGGCCATCGAATACGCAGCCTGCCAGCCCGCGCTCAGGCTGTACATGGTCAGGAAAACCAGCAGGCCCAGCCCGATGCCCTGCAATGCGCCGCGCGGCCCCCAGATGCTTCCTGCCAGGAAGAAGGTGACGATGGCCAGCGCCGCCGCCAGCCCGGCCATGACCAGTTTCATCAGGTCCGGCTGGTCGAGGGCGGGGGCGAGTGCGGGCGAGACGCTGAGCAGGGCGCGGCCCAGGACCACGAGGTTGATCCCGCCGATGAGCAGCACGGCGACCAGCACCGCACCGTGCAGCCACGGTCCCCAGGCCGGGATGCGCCAGACCGGGTCACGAACCGGGGCGAGCGTGTGCAGGATGCTGAAACTGGCCAGCCCGGCCAGCGGCAGCGTCAGCCACAGGGCGTGGCCCGGCCCGGCCCCCGCGTAGACCAGCGACCACGCCGCCGAGGCGATCAGCCAGCCAATCAGCGCCCGCCCGACGAACAGCCGCACACGCCCGGTGCGCTCCGGATCGGCGCTGAGCACCATGTACGCGCCGGCCAGCCCGAACAGCCACAACACCGGCTCGTACAGGATCGAGGTGTAGAGCGGGTATGCGGCGGTCATGCCCGGTTGGCTCGTGGCGACGCCGCGCAAGCCCGCGCCGAGCGATTCCCCGACGCTGGATAGCGCGCCGGGAAAGGCCAGGAAGACCGTTCCCACCACAAACAGCGCCGCGCCGCCCGCCAGCAAGCCGGGCAGCCACGGCCAGTGGCGCACCGCATCGAGCACCGGGCGGCGTACGTCGGGATCGTCCGTGGACAGGTACGCAAAGCCGACGCCGACGAGCAGGCCAAGCAAGGTGAGCAGGCCCGCCGGTTCCGCGCCAAGCGCCAGCAGCGCCATGCACGCCGTCGCCGCCACACCAAAGGCGACGCGGCGCGTCTCGATGAAACGGGCGGCCAAAGCGACCAGCAGCAGAACGAGCGCCGCCGACCAGACCGCGCCATCCATGCGCCGCGATGCCACGAGCAACACCGGCGAGAGCGCCAGACACGCGCTCAGGATCAGGCTTTGCGCCGGGCCGATCCAGCGGCGGAAGAGGGCGGGCACGAGCGGCAGAAGCGCGCCCAGGATCAGCGTGGGAAAGCGCGCCGTCGCATTCTCCGCGCCGCCGATGGCCAGCGCCAGCGTATTCGCCGCGAACATGAGCGGGTTCTGCGAGAGCGCCGGCTCGCTGGCGGGCATTTCCGGCACGGCGAGGCGCAGCGCGGCGAGCGCCTCACGCGCCTCGTGGCCGTTCAACGGGATCACGTCGATGCCCGGCAGGCGCAGCACGATGGCCAGCACGACAAAGGCGACGTACAGGATCACTTCCGGCGTGAAGGGAATCACCACGCCGCGCGACGCGATGGTTTCAGCTTCCACCGGCTCCGGTTCGAAGGCATCCTCGGCGGCGTTCAGCGGCGCGCCCGTCGCGGGAAGCGGTTGTCTCTCGATCATGGCTCGCTCTGCTCCGATTCGGCGGACGCCGTCTGCCCGATGGCCGCCAGATCGCTCGCCCGGTAAACGGCGGCGCTCCCACTCTGGCACACGGGCGTCAGGCGCTCGAACTTGGCCAGCCCGGCGGCGTCAAAGTCGCGGCGCTCGGTCGGGCCGATATAGATGTACGTGATGCCATACCGGGCCACGATGGCGCGGGCCTCGGCCACGTCCAGCGTATTGTACAGGTTGGCGATGGCGTCATAACGTGTCTCCAACCGCTGCTCGCCGGTCTGTTCAACGACGTAGGTCAGGTTGTTCAGCTCGGCAAAGGTCGGGCCGCGCCATTGGTTCTCGTGGTTGTCCCAGCCAAGAAGCGTGGGAATGCCGGTCAGGGCGCTGACGCGGCCATAAGCGGCGTTGTAGGCCAGTCCACGCCGGGTCGCCTCGGCCACCACGTCCGAGTCGCGCGTCGCGGTTTGCGCCAGACAGGTGATCGCGGCGTAATCGTCCAGCCCTTGCGCCAGCGACGGCGCGCCGTCGAGGGTCATCGTTTGCGCAAGGCCGCCCAGGTGGCCGCCTTCCTTCAAGGCGCGCGAGGCGATGGCGAAAACCGGGTAGACCATGCCCATCGTGATCAGCACGGCGATCACGACGCCCACGATGGCGCGCGCCGGACCGGGCAGCGGCGGACGATAGACCTGCCCAACCACTTTGGACTTGCGTTTGCGCCCCGTTTCTTCACGAGCCGCCTCGCGCCGGGCGTCTTCGCGGAAGATGGACCACAGCCCGTAGCCCGACGCAATGGCCCACAGCAGCCAGCCCTGGTAATACAGCTTGAACACCGTATTGATGCGCACGCCGAAGCCATCGCGCAGGTAGGCGAAGTCGGGCACAAGCGTCAGCACAGCCCCGGCGGCGATGCACAACAGGACAAAGGCGGCGGATGGCGAATAGGGCGCCATCTGCGTATCGTCCTGGCCGGGCGCGTCGCCGGGACGGCGGTAGAAGAGCCGCGCCACGACGGCGAAGATGGCCAGTATCAGCGCGCCCTGCGTCACGATGCCGTGCAGGCGGCGCTGCAACAGGGCCGGGATAAGGCCCAGCAGCCCGCCGGACTCGTCCATGACGCGGAACACGGCGTAACGGCCCTCGCCTTCGCGCGCCCAGGCGAGCACGGCCAGGATGACCAGCGCCAGCACGAGCAACCCGGCCCCGGTCAGGATCGCCCGCAGCGCCAACCTGGCGTTGAAGCTCGGCCCGGCGCGGCGGTATTCCGCGAACAGGAACACGCCCAGGATGACCAGGAACGGCCCGAACATCAGGAAGAACTGCTGGAACTGAGTCTGCCAGATAAAATTGGGAATGATCCCGCCCGCCTGGGAGCGGAACCCGGCAAAGAAGGGCAGATACAGGGCAAACGTCAAGACGCCGAGCGTCGCCGCAAAGCCGGCGATGCCCCACAGGTCGCTGGCCCGCAGCCGCCCGTCGCCGTTGCCCAGCAGCCGCCGCAGGGCGTCCGCGCCGACGAGGAACACGATGTACACCGCGTCCCACGAGTTGAGGAAGACCATGCCGCCCACGAAGATGGCATACAGCAGCATTTCCCACAGCTTCGCCGGGCGGCGTTTCACCACCAGCGTCAGGCCAAGCCCGACGGACAGCACCGCCCAGGGCATGGACAGCACGTGCGGGTGCATGTCGGACAGCACGTAGCTGAACTGTGGGAACTCGGTGATGGGCTGCGCGCCGACGGGCTGCCCACCAAGCTCCAGGTCACGCACGACGCGGCTGTAGCGGAACCACCACCAGAAGCACCACGAGGTCGGGTCGAGGCTGCCGCTGGGCGCACACCCGGCGTTCAGCGCGTCACGCTCTTCGAGGTTCATCCAGGCCAGATATTGCGGCGAGGCAGTGTTGGTCTGGTATGGAATCTCGACCAGCACCGTGCCCAGGTTGCCCATGATGACGAGAAACACGGCGGCGGCCAGTCCCGCCAGCAGGGCCGGGCCGCGCCGGTGCGGTTTGTGCTCGTCGGTGCGCGCTGTCAGCCGCATGGCCACCAGGTCATAGGCGACGCCAAACGCGCCCGCGCCAGACAGCGCAAAGAGCATGGGCAGCGCCAGATTGAAGGCCACGCCGTTGCCCACGCCGCTCATGTTGGCGAGCATGGCCATCAGCACATAGCCGAAGTGGTAATAACTGATGGCGTAGCCCGAAAACCACGGATCGTGCGGCGGAAACACGGCGCTGCGGCGCGTGGCGGACAAAAACGCCATCTCCATCGGCTTTTCCGTGCCGGTCAGGTCCGGGTTCAGGGCGCGCACGATGCACCAGCCGACGAAAAGCGCGGCGAAGAGCGCCTCGGTGGCCAGCACCAGCCGCATGTTGGCGCGCAGCCAGGGCAGGATCGGCTCGCGGTTCGGCCATGTGGCGAACAGCACGCCGCTCAGGCCCAGGACCAGCAGCCACGAGACGAGCGCGCCGCCCGTATCGTTGCGCAGCAGGCCGTAGTTGTTGAACAGCCAGAAGAGGAAGCCGGTCAGCAGCAGCCCGGCGCTGCGCGCCAGCGGATAACCGCGCGACGGCAGGCGGGCCATCAGGCGGAACAGCAGCGGGAAGATGGCGATGCCCATCAGCGCCGCCAGCGCCCACCAGCTCAGGACCGCGCCGCCCTCACGCGCGAGCCAATCAAGGAACATAGCGCCTCATCGTTGATGTGATCGTGTGAAAACCCGGACCCTCACCCCTCACGGCGTCTCGGCCATACCGACCAGCACGTCCTGCAACTTCGCGCCGGGCACGACGTGATAGATCCGCGCGCCGTCTGTCTCGTAGGCCACGTCGAGCAGGCCCAGATTAACCATCGTATCGAACTTGGCCAGCCCACTGGCGGTGTACACCATCTTTTCCAGGTCCGAGACGACGATGTACTCGACGTGGTAGAACTGCAACATACGCCAGGTGATGGCCACGTCCGGGCTGTTGTACATCGTATTCACGTTCGACTCGCGCTGGTTTACCAGGTTGGGCAGCGGGTCGAGCGTGCGCTGCTGCACCTGATGGAAGCGCCAGCCCAGGATCGTCGGCAGGCCGGTGTTGATGGCGATGCGCCCGTTGTACTTGTACTCCGACCCCGGCTCGCGGCCTTCGAGCACCACCGGCGTGCCCTGCACATTGTCCTGTAGCCAGTGGATCAGCTTCAGGTCCGTGCCGAGTGGAATCGGCGTCGCTCCAGAATAATACACGGCCTGGGCCATGTAATCATCACCGTCGAGCGTATTCGGCGCAGATGGGGCCATGCGCATCTGGTTGCGGCCCTGCGTCGCGGTGATGGGGAACAGCCCGGCCACCGCCAGCAGCGCGGCGATGAGCACCTGCCACGCCGCGCGCACGCCGGGCTGCCAGCCGCGCGCCGCGTACAGCAGCCACGCCAACCCGACGCCCGACGCCACACTGAGCAGAATCCAGACCTGCATGTAAAACTTGAAGAACGTATTCTGCCGCCCGATGTCGCCGCCCAGCACCACAAATTCCACGCCGAGCGAAATGCCCATCGCCAGCGCGATCATGCCGTACACGATCTGCCATTCGCGCGGCTGCTCTGGGATGACGATGAGCAGCGCACACCAAACCATGAGCGGCACGGTGAGCAAAGCCAGCGGCGCAGGCAAGTCCAGGATGAAAATGCGGATGGGCATGAAGGCCAGGAAGAGCGTGACCGCCGCCGTGACCACAGCCGTAACCACCAGCGCCCGTGCCAGCGCCGAGCGGCCCACGAAGTCGCGCACGTAGGTCAGGCGCAACAGGCGCGCCGTCTGCCAGACCAGCAGCGACAGGATCACGAACAGGAAGATGCCGTGCATGGTCATGTACGCCCAGAGCGGCGTTTTCATGCCCTCGAAGGCGACCACCGAGGTATACGCCGTCGAGAAGAATGCGGTGAAGGGCAGCACGACGACGACGTGCGTGACCAGGAACAGCAGGATCACGCCGCCCCAGCCGAGCAGATTCTCCCGGTTGATGTGATCGCCGCGCCGGAAGAAGACGAAGACCAACCCCACCGCGCCGAGCAGCAGGTACGTGATCCAGTCCCAGGTGTTTGTCGGGCGCAGGATGCCCACCACCAGCCCACCCAACAGCGTGGCTCCGATGACCACCCAGGCCGGGCGGCGAATCACGCCCGCCCCCAGAATCTCTGCCGCCAACCAGGCCAGCGCCAACAGCGTGAGCGGCAGCGCGATCATGTGCGCGTGCAGGTCGCCAAAGATGAAGGTGAAGATGGGAAACTCGTTGATCTCGTTGCTGGCTCCCGGCAGTTCGGTGATGATACTGCGCGGCCCCCAGAACCAGCGCTCCGGCCCGACGGGCAGCCAGCCGCCGCCGAAGGCCTGCCCGATGCCGCGCCCCAGGCATTCGAGCGACTGGCGCGCCGTTTCGAGGCGGTAGGCGACCTGGTCGCTGATGGACGGGCTTTCCGCCGCGTCGTACAGGTTCATGTCCTCTGGCGGCGTCGGCTGGCGGCCTTCGCGTGCGACGAACCGCTGCGTCTGCCAGGTGAGCATGTCCGGCGTCTCGGCGCAGCCGCCCGCGCGCACCACGCCGGTCAGGAAGACGGCGGGCGTGCCCAGGTTGCCGAGCACGACACACACCAGCAGCGCCAGCGCGCCGGCCACATACGGGTTTGCGCCCGGCACGCGCAGG
>JADZBY010000029.1 GCA_020851855.1 Anaerolineae bacterium | reverse complement strand
GGCTGGTTCTTTGACCAAACAGGATTTACCCGATGTCTCCCATTTCCCGCCGCGAGTTTCTCAAGCTTTCCGCTGGCGCTGCTCTGGGCGCATTGCTGGCCGAATCCCTGCCGTTGCGGCTGCTTCGGGCGCAGGACGGGGGCAACCCGCTGGGCAGCTACCCGGACCGCGGCTGGGAGCAGGTCTACCGCGACCAGTACCGCTACGACACGTCCTTCACCTACGTGTGCTCTCCCAACGATACGCACGCCTGCCGTATGCGCGCCTTCGTGCGCAACGGGATCATCCTGCGCTCGGAGTCGAACTACGACGTGGAGCGTTATGGCGACCTGTACGGCAACACGGCCACCGCGCACTGGAATCCGCGCGGCTGCAAGAAGGGCCAAACTCTTCACCGCCGCGTGTACGGGCCGCACCGCCTCAAGGGGCCGCTCATGCGCAAGGGCTGGAAGGCGTGGGCTGACGACGGCTTCCCGGAGCTGGACGCCGCCAACAAGAGCAAGTACAAGTTCGACTCGCGGGGCACGGACGAGCTTCTGCCCGTGTCCTGGGAAGAGGCCAACGACTACATCGCGCGCGGCATGATCGCCATCGCCCGGCGCTATTCCGGCGACGAGGGCGCGGCGCTGCTCCGGGCGCAGGGCTATCCCGAAGAGATGATCGAGGCGATGGGCGGCGCGGGCACGCGCACCATCAAGTGCCGGGGCGGCATGGGCCTGCTCGGCGTCATCGGCAAGTACGGCATGTACCGCTTCGCCAATACGCTGGCGCTGCTCGATGAGCACGTGCGCGGCGTGGACGAAGAGCACGCGCGTGGTGGGCGCACCTGGTCCAACTACACCTGGCACGGCGACCAGGCCCCCGGCCATCCCTTCACCACCGGCCTTCAGGCGTCCGACGAAGACTTCAACGACCTGATCCACTCCCGCCTGCACATCCAGTGCGGCAAGAATCTGGTCGAAAACAAGATGCCAGAGTCGCACTTCTTCATCGAGGCGATGGAGCGCGGCGCGAAGATCGTGACCATCACGCCGGAATACTCGCCGCCCGCCACGAAATCCGACTACTGGATTCCCATCCGGCCCGCGACGGATACGGCCCTGTTCCTGGGCATCACACGCTGGCTGATGGACAACGAGCGCTACAACGCCGACTTCGTCAAGCAGTTCACCGACTTCCCGATGCTGGTACGCGCCGATACGCTGGTCCGGCTGCGCGCGGCGGACGTGTTCCCGGACTACGCGCCCGGACTCAAGGCAGACGGCCCCAGTTTCCGCATCCAGGGCTTGAATGCCGCGCAGTATGAACAACTGGGCGACTATGTGGTGCGCGACGAAGCGACCGGCGAGTTCGTCGCCATCACGCGCGACGACGTGGGCGAGGCCATGAAGGCGCGCGGCATCGACCCGGCGCTCGACTGGTCTGGCGCGGTCCGGCTGGCCGACGGGAGCGAGGTCGAGGCGCTGACACTGTGGAGCATGTACCGCGAGCACCTGGCCGATTATGACCTGGATCGCGTGGCAGAAATCACACACGCGCCCAAAGCGCTCATCGAGCGGCTGGCGAACGACATCGCCACGCTTGACCCGGTCGCCATCCACATTGGCGAAGGCATCAACCACTGGTTCCACGCCACACTGGCCAACCGGGCGCAGTTCTTGCCGCTCATGCTCACCGGCAGCATCGGCAGGCCGGGCGCGGGCTGTTATACCTGGGCCGGCAACTACAAGGCGGCGCTCTTCCAGGGATCGGCACAGGTCGGGCCGGGCTTCAAGGGCTGGGTAGCCGAAGACCCGTTCCATCCCAACCTGGACCCGGACGCGCACGGCAAGGACATCGTCGCCCACGCCTACACGAAGGACGAAGAGCCGGCCTATTGGAACCACTCCGAGCGCCCGCTGATCGTGGACACGCCGAAGTATGGCCGCAAAGTGTTCACCGGCCAGACGCACATGCCCACGCCCAGCAAGGTCCTGTTCTTCACCAACGTGAACCTGCTGAACAACGCCAAACACCACTACGAGATGATCAAAAACGTCAACCCGAACATCGAGCTGATCATCTCGGCGGACATCGAGATGACATCGAGCGTCGAATACGCCGATTTCGGGCTGGCGGCCAATTCGTGGGTCGAGTTCGAGATGCACGAGATCACGGCGTCGTGCTCCAACCCGTTCCTGCAAATCTGGAAGGGCGGGATGCCGCCGCTCTACGATACGCACGACGATCCGCGCATCCTGGCCGACATCGCCGCCGCGATGGGCGATCAGCTCGGCGATACGCGCTTCCGCGACTACTGGAAGTTCATCCTGGAGCGCCGCCCGGAAGTGTACATCCAGCGCCTGCTCGACTCGTCGCTGACGACGAGCGGCTACACCTTCGACGACATCATGGCCGGGAAATATGGCGAGCCGGGCGTGGCGCTCATGTTGTTCCGCACCTACCCGCGCATCCCGTTCTGGGAGCAGATACACGACTCCGTGCCGTTTTACACCGACACAGGCCGCTTGAACGCCTATTGCGACATCCCCGAAGCCATCGAGTATGGCGAGAACATCATCAGCCACCGCGAAGGGCCGGAAGCGACGCCGTATCTGCCCAACGTCATCGTCAGCGCCAGCCGCTTCGTGCGCCCGGACGACTACGGCATCCCGCTAGAGGCGCGCGGCTGGGAAGAGCGCACGGTGCGCAACGTGGCGATGCCCTGGGAGCAGGTGCGCGAGACGGTCAATCCGCTCTGGGCGGACGGCTTCCAGTTCTACTGCCTGACGCCGAAGACGCGCCACCGCGTGCACTCGTCGTGGAGCACAGTGGATTGGACGATCATCCTCGACTCGAATTTTGGCGATCC
>JADZBY010000028.1 GCA_020851855.1 Anaerolineae bacterium | reverse complement strand
TTGGGGCAGGTCGGGCGCACGCCGGAAGCGCTGTCGCTTCTCGGCGCGTCGCTCGCCGCCTTCGTCCAGACGCGACACGCGCCCAGCCTGTGCGCCGCGCTGATCCATTACGCCGGGCTGCTGCGCGATGACCGGCAGATCGCGGCCAAACTGCGCGTTTTTGAGCTGGCGCACGATCTGGCGGCGGCGTCGGATGACCAGGAAACGCTGGCCATCGCGCGGCTGTTCTTGCTCAAGCACTCGGTGGACACCGGCCACTGGGAAGGCGCTGAGGCGGCCTATCGCGCGTTCATCGCCATGCCGGCAGCCCAGCGCACCACCGCCCGCCGCGCCACCGCCGAGCGCCTGTACGCCAAGATGCTCGTCGGGCAGGGCAAGGATGCCACCATGGCGCTGCACCTCGCCCTGGAACTGGCCACCGAAAGCCACGCGGCGCACGAGGAGCGCTCGGTGTACGCGCTGTGGGGCGAACTCGGCCTGCAACAGGGCCGCGCCGACGCCGCCGCGCAGTTTTTCCTCAAGGCGCTGAACATGGCCGGGCACGATGCGCAGCTCGCCGCAAATTACGCGGGTGGGTTGGCGCGGGCGCTGGCGGCGATGGGGCGTCTGGACGAGGCGCGCGCCCTGGTAGAGCGTGGTGTGTCGCGCCATTCCGCCGCCGCCGTGTATCTGGCGCTCGGCGACCAGAAGAAGGCGGCCCACCACGCTATCGACGCCTATGAAACCGCCTGGGCGGATGGGCCGCCGTTCGCCTTCTGGTGGGAGCTTCAGCAGGCGAAGCAGGTCCTGGCGGCGCTGGGCGTGCCGGAGCCGGACCTGGAGCCGTTCGACATGGCCAGCGTGCGCTCGATCCCGTATGAGAAGCAGATTCGCGCGTTCATCGAGGAGTTGTCAGCGCAGAATAGGGCGGCGGCGCAGGCATAGACTGCGTGTGCACACTGAATCGGCGGGCGCGTCGCGACGCGCCCCTACACGTTGCGTATGCTGTAGGGGCGGCTCGCGAGCCGCCCGCGTCCCGCCTCAGTCTTCCCAGCGCCGATCCTTTATGGCGCGGCGCAGTTTTTCGTCCGAATCGCGCTCGGCGATGGCATCGCGCTTGTCGTATTGCCGTTTGCCGCGCGCCAATGCGATCTCGACCTTCGCCCGCCCGTTCCTCAGGTACATCTGCGTGGGCACGATGGTATACCCCTTCTCACGCACGCGCCCGATGAGCCGGTTGATCTCTTTGCGGTGCATCAGCAGTTTGCGCGGGCGCGTCGGCGCATGGCCAAAGCGGCTGGCTTCCTTGTACTCCGCAATGTGCACATCGACCAGCCACAGCTCGCCGCCGCGCTCTTCGACGTAACCTTCGCCCAGGTTCACGCGGTGGTCGCGGATCGACTTGATCTCCGAGCCAACGAGCACCAAACCGGCCTCGATGGTTTCTTCCAGCGTGAAGTTATGCCGCGCCTTGCGGTTCGTGGCCACGACTTCACGCGCTTCTTTGTCTCTGGGCATTTCTCGTCTCTCGCATCCAAACAGGCGGACAAGGCAGGCCTTGTCCCTACAGCACAGGATGAGGACAACGCCTCACTGCGCCGCTCAGAAACTCTGGCTCAGCCGGATATAATCGCGCGCGGCTTCAAGCTCCGGATCGACGCCGGGCGTCCGCTCCGTCGGAATCTCGACCACGATGTCGGGCAGCAGGCCGCCCGGCTCGTCGCCGCGCCGCTCGATGGGCGTCTGGTCCGGCGTGTACCACGCGCCTTGCGTCACGCGCAACTGCGAGCCGTCGCCGAGCGTGTGCAAGACCTGGACCGATCCCTTGCCAAAGGTGCGCTGCCCGACGAGGATGCCGCGCCCACGGTCCTGAATTGCGCCCGCCACGATCTCCGAGGCGCTGGCGCTGCGGCCATTGACGAGCACCACGAGCGGGATGCGCTCTGCGATGTCGCCGCTATGCGCCACGAACTGGCGCTGCTCGCCGCTGGTCAGCTTTTCGGTGGCAATTGGCCCGTCGGGCAGGAACAGGTCGGCAATCTCAAGCGACTCATCCAGGAATCCGCCGCCATTGTTGCGCAGATCAAGCACCAGCGCGCGCGGATTTTCCGGCAGAAGCCGCTCCAGCGCCGCCCGCACATCCGCCGGGGCGGTGCTGTTGAACAGGTCCATCGACAGGTAAGCAATACCGTCCTCAAGCATGGTCCCGTACACGTTGATCTGGCCGCGCTCCATGCTCAGGTCGAAGGGCTGAGCCGTGCCTTCACGGCGCAGGGTGAGCGTCACTTCCTCACCGAGCAGCCCACGAATCAGCGCGACGGTCTGATCGAGCGTCTTGCCGGCCACGTCTTCGCCGTTCACCTTCAAGATCACGTCGCCCACCCGGACGCCGGCCTGTTCGGCGGGCCAGCCGCGCCGCACCTCGACCACGAACGCTTCGCCCGCCTCATTTTGGGACACCACCGCGCCCACGCCGCCCATCTGCCCCTGCATCACGGCGGTATCGCGCGCGGCGGCGACGGGCGGCAGGAACAGCGTATGCGGATCGTTCAGCGTGGCCAGCATGCCCTGGATGGCGCCATAGGCCCGGTCTTTGTCTTCCGGAAGCGGGTAGTAAAAATCTCGCTCCACGAGCGCCCAGACCTCGTCGAAGACGCGCAGCGCGTCCTGGTCGACGGGGCGCGCGGCATAATACCCGGCGGCAAATGCGCCCACCGCCGTCAGGATCAGCGCGCCGACGATGAGGACCAGAAGCCCACCCGTCAGCGCCACACGTTTGCCGCCGGCGCGCGCAGACCGCTCGGCGCTGTTCGTTTCGCCCCAGTACATCGGCTCGCTACCCCGTCCTGCTCAGCCCCGGGCGAGCATCTGGCGCAGCTGCCCGATTGCCGCCGCCAACTCGATGTCTTTCCCGGTCGGGTCCGGGACCAGTTCCATGTCCGGCGCGATGCCCTGCCCTTCCAGCGGCGCGCCGTCGGGCGGGAAGAACTCCGCCGTGGTGATGTGCAGCGACGAGCCATCGGCAAGCTGGAAGATGAGCTGCACCGAGCCTTTGCCGTAGGTCTTCTGCCCGATGAGCGTGGCGCGGTCGAGGTCTTTGAGCGCCCCGGCCAGGATTTCCGCCGCGCTGGCCGTGCCCTGGTTGATGAGGACGACGACCGGCGCATCGGCCAGCCTGCCGCCGCCGTTCGAGGTGTACTGCTTTTCGCCGTCGCGGGTGCGCTCGATGAGCGTCACTTCCTGTTCCGCGAAAAACTCGCCCGTCACCTGAAGCGATTCCTGGAGCAGCCCACCCGGATTGTTGCGCAGATCGAGCACCAACCCGGTGATCGCCGCACCGCGCAGCTCGTTGATGGCCTGCTCAAGCTCGGCGGGCGTCCGGCTGGTGAAGCGCATGATCTGGATGTAGCCAAAATCCGGGTCTTCGGCCAGCGTGCGCCACACTACGGACGGCACTTCGATGACCTCGAAGGGGATGGTGAAGTCAAGCTCTTCGGCTTCGCCCGGGTTGTCGTGCAGGCGTTGCACGCGAATGGTCACGCCGTTGCCATCCTTCACCTCACCGCGCAGAAGCTGGTCGGCGGCATCCTGCTGCATATCGAGCGGCACATCCTGATCGTTCACCCTGAGCAAGATGTCGCCGTCTTGCACCCCGGCGCGGGCAGCGGGGCCGTCGCGGAAGGGATAGAGCACAAAACGGCCTTCCGGGTCGCGCTGGAGCAGCACACCAATGCCGCCATATTGCCCGGCCAGCACGTTCGACTCGGCAGCGGCGACCGGCGGCTCGATGA
>JADZBY010000027.1 GCA_020851855.1 Anaerolineae bacterium | reverse complement strand
CGTGGCGTCGGGTGTGGCCGTGCCGGTGCAGGCCGAGGCCAAAACAGCCAGAGCAAGGATGAGCAGGCCGGCTGCCCGTTGTGCGCCCCGTTGCCGTTGTGCCATGCTGTTCGTCTCCGCCCCTGTGTGCTGGCTGAATCAACCCAGATTCTACCGCAACCCGCCGCTGCGCCAAATGGAGACGCGATGAGGTCACTCCATGAACTCTGCCTGCAACATGGCCAGCGCGGGTTTGGGCGTGTAGTCGGTGCGCCACAGGCCGTAGTGATGTTCGGCGTTGTCCGGGCTGGGGCAGTTGGGCGGCGTGCAGGTGGCCGTCGTCGGGTAATCGAAGGCGACCCAGGCCACCCAGCCGAGCAGGTTTTCGTCGCGCACCACGCTGAGCGCCGCGCGCAGCCCGTCCACCTGCCGCAGCTCATTCCCGGCGGGCGTGCTGTACCCCACCTCTTCGAGTAGGAGCGGCTTGCGCGTCTCGACACGGTATCCGGCGATGCGGTCCTGCAAATTCTGCGCCGAGCGCCAGTGGTGGAAACTGACGAAATCGACGGCGTCCTCGACCAGCGCCGCGTGTTCGTTCCATCCGGCGGTGACGAGATGGTTGGCGTCGGCGGCCCGCACCCGCGCGATGGCCGCGCGCATCCAGGCGACGACCTTGCGCGACGAGGTGTAGCCGCGCACATAGTCCACATCACCCTCGTTGCGCACGTCCCAGGCCAGAATCGCCGGCTCGTCGCGGTAGCGCCTGACGATGAACTCCGTCTGCGCCAGCGATGCCTCTGGGAAATCGTAGATGGGCCGGAAGACGAGGTCAGGCAGGTCATTCAGTGTGAAGATCACGCGCAAGTCGCGCTCGGCGGCCAGGCCAAGCGCGCCATCCAGGATGGCGAAGGCGTCCGGGCGCGGCGCGAGGTTTTCGGCGTCCTGCGGGCAGTCAAAGAGCGCCTCGTGCCATGCAAACATCCGCACCGTGTTGAAGCCGGCCTCGCGGATCAGGTCCAGCTCACGGGCGACGGTTTCCAGGCTTGTCTCGGTCAGAAAGCGCCGCCACGGCCCGCGCGAGGGGTAATAGTTCACGCCCATCACCGGGAACGGCGCGCCGTCGATGGTGAAGCGATCCTCGGTCAGCCGGGCGAACGGCCCTTCACCGCGCACGGTGTAGGCCGGGAGCGCCGTCTGGGCCGCTTCAGCCTGATGCGCCTCGCAAGTCACCGGCGGCGGCGGGGTGAAGCTGTCCAGCCGCCGCAGGGCGCGCGCCGCTTCCGCGCCGCCGGGCTGCGCGGCCAGCGCCAGCCGGTAGGCGGCGACGGCTTCCGGCGTGCGCTGCTGCGTTTCAAGCCACGCGCCCAGGTTGAAATAGGCCGGGTAGCGTTTGTGCGCCGAATCTTGCCCGCCGCACTGCCCGGCGCGCCCGACCAGCTCGTCCACGACGGCGACGACGCGCTCCCAGTCGTTGCCCCAGGCGGCATCCAGCGCCGCGCACAGGCCGGGCGCGTCCATCTCGGCCAGCGTCAGCGTCGGGACGGGCGTCAGCGTGGGCAGATCGGGCGTGGCGAGCAGCACGACCGGCTCGCCGCTGTACGTGGGCAGCGGCGGCGGCGGCGCATCGCCCGCTGCGCTCACCAGGACGATGACCAGCAGCGCGGCAAGCGCCACGGCGATCAAGCCGACCAGGGATGTGAGGCGTGAGGGCAGCTTCATCGATGGGTAAACAGGCGCTCAGCGCTGCGCGTTGATGGCGACGCCCTGCGTATCGACGTGCAGAATCCAGGCGCGGGCCGCCACGCCTGCCGCCTGGAACGCCTCGACCATGGCGCGGGCGATTTTGTCCTGGTTGTGGCGCGCCAGGCATACCAGCGCCGGGCCATCGCCGCTGAGCGAGACTCCCGCCGCGCCCTGACCACGCGCCGCCTCGACGACGGCAGCAAAACCGGGGATGAGCGGGCGCACGCGCGGCTCGCGCAGCGTATCGCGCAGGGCGTCCTTGAGCAGGGCGAAGTCGCCCGTGCGCAGCCCTTCCGCCACGAGCGCCACGCGGCCCGCCGAGGCCAGCGCCTCGTGCCAGGCGATGCGCTCCGGGTGCGCCTTACGGGCTTTTTCGCTGAAATGCGGCAGGCTGGGCACGGCGAGCACGACTTCCAGGGCGCGCGTCAACTCCACCCGGCGGTAGGTGAGCGGCGCGCCGTCGCCGGACTGGGCCGCCGCGCTGGTGATGGCCAGGCCGCCAAAGAGCGCCGTGACCGCCTCGGCGGGCCGTGCGCACAAGTCCAGCGCCAGCGCGGCGATTCGCTCGCGGCGCATCGGCGTTTCCAGCAGGTTGTTCGCGGCGAACAGCCCGGCCACCGTCCAGACCGCCTCGTCGCCCAGGCCGCAGCCGGGCGGAATGTCCGCGTGGCACACCACGTCGGCGGTGGGCATGTCCTGCTCGGCGGCTTTGAACAGCTCACGGGCGGCGCGCAGGGCCGGGTGGTCGGCGGGCAGCGGGCCGTCAAGCTCGCCCGTCAGCCGCCGGGTTTCGGCGTCGCCGGCGGCGAGGCTCATCTCGACGGTGTTGTGCAGGCCGAGCGCCAGCCCCAGGCTCTCGATGCCGGGGCCAATACCGGTGAAGGCGGCGGGCACGGTGACTTTGACTTTGCGCATGGATTCCTTTCGTCTTCAGGCGGCGACGTCGGGCGCTCGGCGTTCAACCGTCGGCGGGGACGGGTTCGGCGGCAAGCTCTGCCCCGGCGGGCGGCGCGATGTGCGCCTCGTGGTCGGGCAGCAGGTCCTCGGCGTTGCGGATGGCCGGGACGGACCAGGCAACGGCGGCCCCGACGATCTGCGCGATGCCGACACAGATGATGAGCAGGGCCATACCCGCGCCCGGCCCGCTGCCCACTACAGAGCCGAAGACGGGGACCCACGCGCCGCCTTCGCGCAGCGCCGGTTCGAAAAGCCGGTCGGCCAGCGGCCCGGCGGCGAGCATGGCCAGCGGCGCGGTCACCTGGGCGATCAGCCGCCGCGTGGCAAAGACCCGGCCCTGCACGTCGGGCGCGACCTTCGACTGCCAGATGGCCTGGTTCGAGCCGTTGATGATCGTCACGGCGATGCCCTCGACAAACAGGCACGCGCCCCACAGGACGAGGTTCCGGCTCAGGCCGAAGATCACCCCTACGCTCAGCCCGCTGAGCGCCATACCGCCCACTACGCCCAGCACGCGCCGCTTTGGCCCACCCCACGCCGTGAGCAGCAGTCCACCCAGCACGCCGCCAACCGCCCCGGCGGATTGCACGCTGGCCAGCGCCAATTCGTCGTTGCCGGTGCGCGCCAGGATCGTCGGCGCGAGCAGCGTCATGGCCAGCGTGCCGGTCAGGTTCATGACGAGAAAGGTCAGTTGCAGGCCGAGCAGGCTGGGCCGCTGCACGATGTACTGGAAGCCATAGGCCGCTTCCCGCAGGATATTGCCCTGGCCGCGCCGCCCTTCTTCCGTCCGGGCGGGCTGCGGGATGAAGACGATCAGCAGCGCGCCGATGGCGAAGAGGAAGGTGAT
>JADZBY010000026.1 GCA_020851855.1 Anaerolineae bacterium | reverse complement strand
CGCCGCAAAATACCCTCACCCCCGGCCCCTCTCCATGGCCGACCCCCCCAGGGGGGACCCCCGTCGGCATGGTGCGGGGGGATGGCTTGCCCTGTCGCCGCGCGATTCCCCCTCTCTACGCTGTACTCGGCGTGGAGAGGGGGCCAGGGGGTGAGGCGCTTTCCATCTGCCTGCTGCAGCCCTCGCGTTTGAGACGATGGCCCTGGTGCGAAACGCCCGGCGCTGATGGCGTTTAACAAAAAAGAGCGCATCGTTGCGTCTGGACCTTCAGGTCCAGGCTGAGACGACGAAGCCCTGCGGGCTAAAGGCGTGTCCCAGCCCGCAGGGCTTCATAGATGTAGCCCCGTGCTTCAGCGCGGGGCTATGGAGTGAGGGCAATCAGCCTTTCACCGCGCCGGACGCCAGACCACTCACGATCTGCGTCTGGAGCAGCAAGAAGACAATGATGATCGGGAACGTGCCGATCAGCGCGCCCGCCGCAAAGACGCCCCAGTTGATGGCGAACTGGTTGTCGAGAAACGTCGTAAGCCCGACGGCCAGCGTCAGCGTCTCGCGGTCGCGCAGCAGAACGCGCGGGATCAGGTAGTCGTTGAATGTGCCGATAAAGGCCAGGATGCCGACCACGGCCAGGATGGGCCGGATGAGCGGCAGGATGATGCGCGTGAACGTCGTCCAGTGGGACGCACCGTCCACCATGGCCGATTCGTCGATCTCGTGCGGGATGGTGTCGAAGTAGCCCTTCATCAGCCACGCATTCGCGCCGAGCGCGCCGCCCGTGTAGATCAGGATCACGCCGCCCAGGCTGTTCAGGCCGAAGAAGGGCACGATATTCCCGATCTGTTGCAGCAGCAGGTAGATGGCGACTAGCGCGACGACCGACGGGAACACCTGAATGACCAGAGTGGCCAGCAATCCCGAACGCCGCCCATAGAACCGGAAGCGCGAAAACGAGTACGCCGCCAGCGTGGTCAGCACCAGGGTGATGACCGTACTGATGCCAGAGACGAAGATCGAGTTGAGCAGCCAGCGGAAGATGGGCGTTTGCTCGCTGGTGAACAGCGTATTGTAGTTCTCCAGAGAGAAGCCGCGCGGCAGCGGGATCAGGCCTTGCATCGACGCTGTGAGTGAGCGCGCCGTGCTGAACGACGTGGCGATCACCACCAGGAACGGGTAGAGGGCGAAGATGCAGAACAGGACGACGATGATCAGCCGCACGATGGTGCGGGAGCGCCGGTTGGCGACGACCGGGCCAGTGCGCGTGATGCGGGGCGCCTTGCTCGTTGCTGTGCTCGTCATTGTGCAGCCTCCTCAAGCGCCCTGGTGAAGCGGAAGTTGATAAACGTGATCGTGCCCACGATCAGGAAGATGAACATACCGACCGCAGAGGCGAAGCCGTAATCCACGCCGCGCGCGCCCGAAAAGGCGAGCCGGTACGTATACGAGATCAGGATGTCCGTGTGGCCGGCGGGTGTGCCTGCGCCCATTGGCGGGCGTCCGCTGGTGAGCAACTCGATCAGGGTGAAGTTATTGAAGTTGAAAGCAAAGCTCGCCACCAGCAGCGGACCGACCGCAATCAGGATCATGGGCAGCGTGATGAACTGGAACTGCTGGCGGTCATTCGCGCCATCGATGAGCGCTGCCTCGTACATGTCGGCGGGGATGGCCTGCAGCGCGCCCAGCGTGATGAGCATCATGTACGGGAAGCCGAGGTATAGATTCACGAACAGCACGATGATCTTGGCCAGCGCCGGGTCTGCAAATGGGTTAAAGGTGGTTTGTCCGGTCAGGGCGCGAATGATGTCGTTGATCGGTCCACCATCGCTGAACATCCCGCGCCATGTCACCGCGCTCAGCCAGAACGGGACCGCATAGGGAATGATCAACAGCGAGCGCCACAGCGGGCGGAGCGGCAAATCACGCGCGTTGAGCAGGATGGCCAGGAACATGCCCAGGGCGAAGGTGAACAGCACACTGCCCAGGGCAAACACAACCGTCCAGGCGAAAACGCGCCAGAACGGGCCGTTCACGTTCGGGTCGGTGACCACGCGCGTATAGTTCTCAAAGCCAATGTACACGCCAAAGCCGGGCTGCAGGATGCGTCGATTCTCACCCTCGCCAGTCGTGAACGTGCCGCGCTCATTACGGTACACGTTGCCGGTTTCGTTATCTTTCAGGGTGTCGGTCACGGGATCATAAGTGTATTTGGGGATCGACTGCCGGACTTCCAGCCGACCTTGCAGAAGTCGAATGCCCGTCACACGGAAAGGCGCGTTTTCTGCATCGAGAATGGCGACGCCCTGCAGTTTCTGGGCGGTCGGGGCGAACTGGTTACGCGGCACACGCTGAAAGTCGTCAATCGACGTCGGGATGCCGTCTTCGTCGCGGTCGCCAAGCGTGAACTCCGCAATGTCGCGCAGGCCGTTCGGATCATCGGGGATGCCGATGTACTCGCGCCCATCCGAATCGCGAATGAACATGCGGAGCGCGGCGGTCTGTCCTTCGGCCCCAGGCCGCGCAAACAGATAGGCGTCGCCCACCGGCGCGCCTTCCGGCGCAAAATACTGTTTCTCAAGCTGGGAGACGACCTGTTCTTTGCTCAAAAGGTGGCCGTCGCCGTAATTGGTCAGCGAAATGACGATGGAATAGCCCATCGGGTACAGGATCAGAAGCGCCATGCCCGCAATGGCCGGGCTGATCCAGCGCCAGGGGAATAACCGGTCGTCCAGAAATACGATGTTAATGATCAGGGTAAAAATGGCGATGCCAATGCCCAGCAGCGGGCTGACATTCGCGCCGAGCACAACCGCCATCTGGATGGCAAGCGCATCAATGAGGGCCAACACCGCCAGCCGGAATAAGAAAGCGCGGGGCCGGGTAATTCGCTCTGGGGCTTCGCCGTAAAACGGGGGGCGCGGCAATGCGCCGGTGATGACCAGCCCGATGAAGCCGCCCAGGATCAGCAGGAACCACGGCCCGACGATGTCTACAGCGGCGCGAAAGGCCGGGTTGTCGAAGACAACGTAAATGACGAAGTACACGACGCCCACCACGCCCGCGATCAACTGCCCGATTCGAGCGGTATTGCGATCGTCCGGCGCGCCGATGCCCCACAGGGCGGCAAGCAGCCCGCCAATGCCTGCGGCGAAGGCAATGAAAGTAGGGTCGATTGCCGCATTTCCCTGCCACGGAGCGATGACAAACGTCGCGACGATCACTACAGCAAAGACGAGCGCCAGCAGGTCGGGGAAGGACAAGGGCGAAGACTGTCTCATAAGGTTCCCCTTTGGAAAGAAGACCGGGTCGGGCGGTCTCCCACCCGGCCCGGTTGAAAAAGCAGCAAACAGAGGGCGGTTACTCGCCGGAAGCGATCAGCTCACGGACGGCTGCCGCCGCCTCTTTGTAGAGGTCATCGGCGTTGCCTTGCTGCGAGTAAACCAGAGCACGGGCGTTGTCCCAGGCGCTCCACACCGAGTTCATCTGGGGGATGGCCGGCATCGGGTCAGCGTTCTCGGCCACCTGTGCGAAGGCGACGATGTCCTCGTCCTCAAGTTGCTCGAGGGCGGTGGTCATGGCCGGGGGACGCGGGTCGGCCTCGAACATGGCGAGCATCGTCTCGTCCGTGGCCGCGAACTCGGTCAGGAGCGAGAGCGCCAGCTGCAGGTTCGGGCTGAAGGCGTTGACCATGAAGCCCTGCGCGCCGAGGAACGGACGGCCAGCTTCCGTGCCCGATGGGATGGGCGCAACGCCGTAGTTCACGTCGCTGTCGCGCAGCGCTGCCAGCGCCCACGGACCGGTGAACCAGAAGGGCATCTGGCCCGTGGTGAACAGCTCTTGCTGGCGGCCATAGTCCACGCCGTCACGCACAGCGCCTTCCGCCACGAACTCGGCAAGCTTCTCGCCGGCGGCGAGCTGGCCGGGGCTATCCAGACCCACGTCATCCGGGTTGTAGCCGCCCATCTCGTCCGTGCCAAACACGTACCCGCCGTAAGACGTGAAGAACGGGTAGTGATGGTAGGAGTCCGGCGGGATGCCGAACGCCTGCTCGGCCTTGCCCTCTTCGACCAACTTCATGCCGACTTCCGCGACTTCGTCCCAGGTTGTCGGCGGCGTCTCTACCAGGTCCTTGTTGTAGAACATGCCGACAGCTTCCACCGCGTAGGGCAGGCCGACCAGCTTGCCGTCATAGGTGAAGGCCCGCAGCGCTGCCGGGTTGAAATTGGCCGCCAGGTCTTCGGGCAGCTCGATTTCGGCCAGCAGGCCGTTCGAGTACAACTGGCCGATCCAGTCGTGCGCGCCGATGATGATGTCCGGGCCTTCGCCGGCGGGGGCCGCAATATTGAAGTTATTGCGGATGTCGCCGAAGCCCATCTGCTGGATACGAACCGGGATACCGTACTGCTCTTCGAACGACTTACCGAGCGCCTCAAGCGGGGGGAGACGATTCTGGTCTGCCCAGATGGTGAGGGTGCCCTCTTCCGCCGGTAGCGGCGTGGGGCTGGGTTCTGGCGTCGCCGTCGGGTCCTGTGCACTGACCGGCGCGCCCAGGGCCAAGGCGCTCAGCAAGAGCGCGAACGCCATGAAAAAGGCCAGAGACTTCGCGAAAGACGTGTTCCTCATACTTGTGCAATCCTTAGTTTATCGTGCGAAACGACCAGATAAGCCACTGAAAGCCAGCAGCAACATGCAGGATTCTACAAGAGGAGACTCGGATCGGCCAACCGACCGGGACGGACCAGGGCCTGGGCCGTACATCGTGGCCAAAACCTCTGCGCGGTATGCCATGCGCTCCCGCTCTCAGTGTGCATTCAATAATTCTAGCCCGACCTGTGCAACTGTCAAACCTGCACTAATGTCCGCACAAAGTCCGGAAACACCTTGTAACACAGTATGAGTAACAACAACGGGGTGCTTCAAAAAGCACCCCGCTGCGTAATACCCTTACTCCGTCTTTGGCGGGTTCTTGCGCCGGACCACCTGAACCGGCGCGTTCGGGTCGATCAGGCGTTTGCCGCGCCGGACCAGCCCGTCGGGCGTCTGCTCGGTGGCCGATACGTCCGTGCTCGGCGCTTTGGCCACATCCGCCGACGCGCCCGCCGTTTCGGCGGTTCCGACGGGTGCGGCTTCCGGAGTGGGCGGCGGGGCGGTGGCCGGCGTGACTTCGCCCGCCGGTTTGGCAGTTGCGCCTGCACCTGCGCCGCGCCGCCGCACGATGGGCTTGCCGTCGGGCGTCACGGCAGCGCCCGCCGCCGGGGCCGGTGCGGCTGTCCCGGCGACCTGCGCCGCGACCGGCTCGGCCACGGTGGCAGCGCCTTCCGCCGCCGGCGCGACGACCGGCTGCGGCGCTCTCTCGGAGATGGGGCCGGGCCGTGAGGCGGGCAGGCCTTGCTTTTTGCGCGCCTTCTGCACGTCGGTGTGATCGTAGCCGCCGCGCGCTGCCTCTTCTTCTGCCGCAGTCGTCGGCGCGATGGCCTGCCAGTAGCGAATCTCCTTAGAGAGCCGCTTTTTGTCGTGGATGTGCGCCGAGGTGCGGTCATACGAGGCCAGCTCGTAGTCGTGGTCCATCTTGATGGCGTCGAACGGGCAGTATTCGGCGCAGTAGCCGCAGTTCATGCAGATGTCGATGTCAATGTAGAACTGCTCTGGCTCCGGCACGGGGCGGCCCGTCTGCGGATTCGTGCCGCGCACAATCCAGATGCACTGCGGTGGGCAGACTTTGGCGCAGATGCCGCACGAGGTGCACCAGTCCTTGCCGGGATATTCCGGGTCGTCGTTGTTGTAGGTGACGAGAAAGGGCGTGAAGCGGAAGCGCTCCGGCATGGCCAGCTTCTCGTCCGGGTACTCGACAGTCACCATGCCCTGGTATTTCAGGCTCTGCTTTTCCTGGAAGGCCGTCAGCTCGCGGCGGCGGCCCAGCCAGCGGACATCCGCCACAAAGGTATTGACAAAATTCCGGAAGGTGACGCCAAGCCCTTTGAGGATTCCGGTTCCGTACATGTTCGTTCCTTCCCTCGGCGCCTTTAGCGATCCGTCTCACCGAGCACGATGTCAATGCTGCCCAAAATGGCGACCACGTCTGCAACCTTGTGGCCTTCGCACATCCGGCCAAGCGGCGTCAGGTTGATGAAGCTGGGGGCGCGCACGTGATAGCGCCACGGGTTGCCGCCGCCGTCCGAGATGAGGTAATAGCCAAGCTCGCCCTTCGGATTCTCGACGTAGCCGTAGCTCTCTCCGGCGGGCGCTTTGATGGAGTAGCTCGTCTTGCCGCCGAAGATCGAATCGCCCTTTGTTTGCTCCAGGCGCGGCAAAAGCTGCTCCAGGATACGCACGCTCTGGCGCATCTCGTCCAGGCGGACCAGGTAGCGGTCGTACAGGTCGCCGTGCGGGCGCGTGCACACGTCAAATTCCAGCTCGGGATAGATGCTGTACGGGTTGGCGCGGCGGATGTCGTAGGGCACGCCGCTGCCGCGCAGGAGCGGCCCGGCGGCGCTGTACGCGATGGCCATCTCGTAGGGCAGCACGCCGACGCCCGTCGCCCGGCTGATGATAATCTCACTCTGGGTCAGGTACTCGTCGATCTCGTCGAGCGAGCGCGGCAGGCGTTCTTCCACGAGATAGCGCAGGTACTCCATCGAGTCGATGTCGCGGATGCGGTCGTTGACCTGAAGCGCCTCACTGCGTAGCCGTTCGGGGATGTCCTTGAACACGCCGCCGAAGCGCATGTAATTGCACATCATGCGGCTGCCCGCCACGGCCTCGAAGAAGTCGAGGATGTACTCGCGGGTCTGGATGCAGTACAACGCGGGCGTGAAGAACGCGCCCAGGTCGTTGAGCAAGAAGCCGATGGCCCACAGGTGGTTGGTAATTCGCGTCAGTTCCATCATCAGGACGCGGATCACTTCGGCGCGGTACGGCACGTTCACCTGGGAGCCGAGCAACTTCTCGACGGCCAGCGCATAGCCCACGTTGTTGCCCATGCTGGACAGGTAATCCAGCCGGTCGGTGAAGGGCATGTTGCCCATCCACGTGTTGCGCTCCCCGATCTTCTCGTGGTTGCGGTGCAGGTAGCCCATCACCGGCTCCAACGAGGTAATCGTCTCGCCCATCACGGCCACCATCATGCGGAACACACCGTGCGTGCTGGGATGGTGTGGCCCCATGTTCACGATCAATTGCTCGGTGTTGAACACCGGGTCCCCGGCAATGTCCACGCTGAGGCCCATGCCGGCCATGAACTCTTGCTCGCTCACCGGCTTGAAGTCGTCGAGCGTGAAGCCTGCCGGATAGCGCACGTTGTGGCCGAACGGGTTAAATTCCTCGGTGCGGAAGACGCGCCCACCCGGCCAGCGGCTATCGAAGGGCTTGTGCTCCTGCTCGTAATACGCCTCTTTCCAATCCTTGCGCATCGGGTGGCCGTCGAAGCCGTCCCAGAGCAGGATGCGGCGCAGGTTGGGATGCCCGGCAAAATGTACGCCGTACAGGTCGTAGATTTCGCGCTCCTGGAAGTCGGCTCCGGGCCACACGCTGACCAGGCTGGGCACGCTGGCCACGTCGCGCGGCGTCTGCGCCTTGAAGACGAGCGGCGGGCCGCCTGCCGGCAGGCGGAAGGCATGGTACACGACTTCGAGATGATCGCCCATGCCCAGGTAGTCGACGCCGGTGACGCTGGACAGGTAGTTGTAGCCGTATTCGTTGCGCAGCGCGCGCGCCACGTCGAGCAACTGGCTGCTGTCCACGATCACGCCCGTATAGCCCTTACGATCATCGGGCCGGACCGCGCCAGGGAAGCGCGCCTGCAGCGCTGCGACGGTCGAATCGAGGTCCGGGGCCTGGGTGGTGGTCTGAGCTTGCTCACTCATCGTTGCGTTTCCGTCCTTCCCTTACGCCTCGGCAGGCCTGGATTCGGCGGCGGCCTCAGCAACCGCATCGGCCACGACGGGCGTTTGGCGGTTCCTCTTGGCTTCCTGGCGGAACAACTCGGCATGGCGCGGATCGACCACGTCCGGGCCGAGCATGGGCAGCGGGATGGCGTCGTTCGGCCCCGCGCCGTACCACGGCACGCTGGCCATCACGGCGAGCGACTGGCTCTCGATCTTCTTCTGGAGCATGATCAGGCCATTGAGAAGGGCCTGCGGCGTGGGCGGGCAGCCGGGCACGTACACGTCGACCGGCACGAACTTGTCGATGCCGCTCACCACATTGTAGCCTTCCTTGAACGGCCCGCCGCCGGATGCGCACGCGCCCATCGCCAGCACGTACTTCGGCTCCGGCATCTGGTTGTAGAGCCGGACGATGGGCACGATCATCTTCTTGGTCACCGTGCCAGACACGATCATCAGGTCGGCCTGGCGCGGCGTGGCGCGCATGACTTCCATGCCAAAGCGGGCCACGTCGAAGCGGCTGGCCGCCGTCGCGATCATCTCGATGGCGCAGCACGCCAGCCCGAAGAGCATGGGCCAGATCGAGCGGCTGCGGCTCCAGTTATACAGGCTGCTCAGGCTGGTGATGGCGATGTTGGACTGCATCTCCTCCGGCACGGGGATATCCGGGTTGTGCAGTTCTCGCAGGTCGATGTCTCCGTTCGTCATCCAACACTCCTCCTGGCGCTGGCCGCCATCGACGGGGCAACGCAGCGCACGATGCACTTCCAGGGTCCGTACTTCACACTTGCCGGGCGAAAGGTTGCTCGGAATTTACGGGAAACACGGTGAACATGTTGGCTATCTACGCTTTCATGGCGTAGCGGTGGTCGCTGCCGATTAAGTGTACCTCAAATGCCCGAAAAACCGGCACTAGATTCCTCATACCACTCTTTGAGAATCTCGCACAGCAGGTCATCGTGGGCAAGCGCCGGATCGTCCTCGAAGGCGGGCAGCGCGAGGATCATGGCCTTGAGCTGGTGCAGGCCGATATCCTCGACGGGCGCGTCGGGATAGGCGGCCATGAGCGCCAGCACGATCTCATACGTCGAATCCCAGCCGAGCGGGTAGACCCACTCGTCATTTTG
>JADZBY010000025.1 GCA_020851855.1 Anaerolineae bacterium | reverse complement strand
TCCGGCGGCGGGGCGTCGTCGCGCGGCCTGACGGCTACGAACTGCAAGCTGCGCGCGTTTCCGGGCAGCGTGTACGCCAGCGCCGACCAACTGCCGCTCACATCGTCACCCAGTTCCGCGACGGCCATCAGGATGCTGCGCTCGTCGGTGGCCTGCGAGAGCGCCGCGTTGGTCCGCGCCAGCCGTTCGGCCCAGGCGGCGCGGCGCTGGCTCTGCTCGAATAGCAGCAGCGAATCCGCGACGGGCGCAAGCTGCTGCTGAAGCACGGTGAAAATGCGCGTGTCCCGCTCGGCGAAGGCATACGGGCGGTCCCAGCCGAACAGCAGCGCGCCGATCCAGCGCCCGTTGGTGAACAGCGGAAGCTGGGCGACGCCGCGAAGCTGATAAGCTCTCAGATGCGCCTGCGTCTGCGGGTCGATGGCGTCCAGCGCGGTGGCGTCGGACAAGAGGAAGGGGTGTTCGGGCCGGGAAAGCCAAACCTGCGCGGCGGGCGTCGAGGCCATGTCGAAGCGTGCGCCGGGCGGCACGAGGTGCGCCGGGTCGCTGGCCCACGACGCGACCACATCCAGCCAGCGCGGCTCGTACTGGTCAAAATAGAACAACGTGCCGCTCACCGCGCCGTTCTGGCGAGCATAGGCGCTCACCGCCTCAAGCAACTGCGCCGAGGTCGAAGCGCGCACCAGCAGCCGCGAGGCGTCGAGAAGGATATCCATCTCGTTTTTGGCGCGCTCCAATTCGGCGGCGCGCCGCTGCGTCTGTTCGGCAAGGCGGATCGAATCGAGCACGGGCGCGAGCTGCTGCTGAAGGGCGGTGAAGATGCGCGTATCGCGGGCGTCGAAGGCGTGCGGCGCGCTCCAGTAGAAGGAAATCACGCCGATCCACCGCCCGTTGGCGAAGAGCGGCAGAAGCGCCAGCGCCCGCGCGCCAAGCCGGGCGAAAATCTTCCGGGTGGGGCCGTCGACGCGCTCGTCGCCCATCACGTCGGGGATCAACGTGGGCGCATCGGGCCGGGCCAGCCAGTAACGGGCAAAGGGGCGTCCTTCCAGATCGATCACGAAGCCGACGGATAGCCGCCGCTCCGGGTAAATGCCCCAGGCGGCCACCGTTTCCATGCGGTCGGGGTTCGTCGGGTCGGGGAAGGTGAACAACTGGCCATTGAACGCGCCACGCTCGCGCGGGTAGTCGCTCACGGCGTCCAGCAGCCCGGCGATGGTCGAGGCGTGCGCTAACTGGCGCGACGCCGCGTAGAGAAGCTCTATCTCACGTTTGGCCGTCTCCAACTCGGCAAGATTACGCTTGGCCATGCTTCCTGTTCCGTGAGGCGTCCCTCACGCTGCCATTTACATTCGCCTGCCCGCACAAGCTACGGCTGTTCAACCAGCCCGATGCGCACGGCGTACAGCGCCGCTTGCGTGCGGCTGGTCACATTCAGTTTCGCCAGGATGCTGCTCACGTGCGTCTTGACCGTTTTTTCGCTGATGCTCAACGCCTGGGCGATTTCCCGGTTCGACTGGCCCATCGCCAGCAAGCGCAGCACGTGCGTCTCGCGCTCGGTCAGCGCATCCGGCTCGTCTGGCGCGCGCACTTCCCGCATCAGCCGGGCGGCGGCCTGCGGCGACAGCTGGACCTGACCGGCGGCGGCGGCTTTGATAGCCCGGATCAAGTCGTCCGCCTCGGTGTCCTTGAGCAAATAGCCGATGGCCCCGGCGCGCACGGCGTCCACGACGGATTTATCTTCCAGCACGCTGGTCAGCGCGATGACCTCGACGTCGGGCAGTTCCCGGCGGATGATAGCCGTCGCCTCGACGCCGCTCAGCGCGGGCATGAGCAGGTCCATCAGCACAATGTCCGGCTGAAGGCGGCGCGCCAGTTCGACGGCCTGCCTGCCGTCCACGCCTTCCCCGATGATCTCCAGGTCCGGGTCCAGGCTCAGGAACATGCGCAGCCCCTGACGCACGACGGCGTGATCGTCCGCGATCAGAATGCGAATGGGCATCGGGAATCCCTTTTCCTCGCTGTGTGCGGCGCTTACTCCAACTATACCATCTCTTGCGCCCGGCGCAGGCGATAACAGTCTGCTACCTTGTGGTCCTTGTAGGCGCTCGACGGCAGCCTCGCCGCCGTCCACGTGCATTCCTGGCATGGCAACGTCCCCCACTACTGCTTTCCCGCATCATACCGCCGCCGGGCGCGCGCGGCATTGTGCCGAAGCCTGATTTTCGCCTACGACTAAGGTCGGAGAAGAAATCCCATCCACAGCCTGATGAAGTGAAAGCCCGTTCGGGGCTATCGTTAGCGGCGAGTGTCCGAATGCTACAGCTACCAAGCGACCTACGGAGTGTTTCCATGACGACGGCTAGTGAGTTGACGGTACAGGAATCGCAGGCGTCCCCGGTATGGCTTGCGGCGCTGCGTGCGCGGGTCAAGGGCGACGTGTTCGTGCCCGGCGTTGAGGGCTATGAGCAGGCGCGCCAGGTCTGGAACCGCTCGTTTCAGCATCAGCCCGCCGTGATCGTGCTGGCGGAGAATGCGTTTGACGTGGAAGCAGCCGTTCAGGCGGCGACTACGGCGGGCCTGCGCCTCGTCGTCCAGGCGACCGGGCACGGCGCGGCGCGTCTGGCCGATGCGGGCGCGATGCTGCTCAGCCTGGAGCGCATGACCGGCGTTCGCGTCGATGTGCAGCGGCGCACCGCCGTGATCGAGGGCGGCACGAAGTGGGGCGAGGTGCTCCGGCAGGCTCAGCAGGTCGGTCTGGCCCCGTTGCTCGGCTCGTCGCCGGACGTGGGCGCGGTCGGCTACACGCTGGGCGGCGGCATGGGCTGGCTGGCCCGCAAATACGGCATGTCCTGCGACAGCGTGAACTGGTTCGACGTGGTGACCGCCGGCGGGCAGCTCGTGCGCGCCAGCGAGACAGAGAACCCGGACCTGTTCTGGGCGCTGCGTGGCGGCGGCGGCAGCTTCGGCGTCGTGACGGCCATGGAAGTGCGCCTCTACCCGGTGACGATGGTGTACGGCGGCAACCTGTTTTACCCCGCCGCGCTGGCCAAAGACGTGCTGACCCGCTTCCGCGAGTGGGTGAAGGGCAACCCGGACGAGCTGACCTCGTCCGTCGCCATCATGAACTTCCCGCCCATCCCCGACGTGCCGGAGCCGATGCGCGGCCAAACGTTCGTGATGGTGCGCGGCCTGTACGCGGGCGACAGCAAAGACGGCGCGGCGCGCATCCGGGAATGGCTGGACTGGCAGCAGCCGATCATGAATACCTGGGCCGAGATGCCTTTCAGCCTGGTCAAGGAAATCAGCGCCGAGCCGGAAGACCCCATGCCTGCCTTCGCCACCGGGGCTTGGGTTCGCGAGCTGAGCGACGAAGCGATTGACACCATCGTGAGTCGCGCCGTGTCGGTAAATGGCTCCTCGCCGCTGAACGTCACCGAGTTCCGGCACGCCGGCGGCGCGATTGCCCGCGTTGCGCCCGAAGCCGCCGCGTATGGCAACCGGGATGGCAAGTTCCTGATGCAGATCGTCACCGTCACGCCCACGCCGGAAGCCTGGACCGCCGTGCGCGACTACGCGGAGCAGTTCCGGGCAGAGCTGAAGCCTGCATTGACTGGCAAAGTGTACATGAACTTCACCGAAGGCGACGAGCGCCGCGAGCGCACGCGAGACGGTTTCAGCGAGGCGAATTTCGCCCGGTTGCAGGCGCTCAAGGCGCGCTATGACGCCGCGAATCGTTTCGACCACGCCTTCGATATTCCCCCGGCGGCGCGCGAGTCCGAGGCTGTGGCCGAGTAACAGCGCGACAGCCGCCCCAAGAGGGTTTCCTGGAAGGGGCAGTGTGAGGGGGAGCCTTTCAAGAAACCCTCGGACGGGATCGAGTGAGTGATGGAGCGGGTGTGATGAGCAGTATCCATGTCGAGGTGTCTGATGTCATCGACGCACGCGCCGATGTGGTCTACGGGATAATCGCCGATTATCGCGTGGGCCACCCGGCCATCCTGCCCAAGCCGTATTTCTCCGACCTCACGGTCGAGCAGGGCGGCCTGGGGGCGGGCACGGTCATCCGCTTTCAGATGACCGTGATGGGGCAGACTTTTCCTTTCCACCAGGCCATCAGCGAGCCGGAGCCGGGCCGGGTCCTGGTCGAAACGGACCTGGTCACGGGGCAAACGTCGCGCTTCATCCTCGATCCAGTCGGGGATGGGGCGCGCACGCGGGTGACCATCGCCGCCGATTTCCCGGCCAGCCCCGGCTTGAAGGGCCTGATGGAGCGCCTGTTCAACCCGCCCATCACACGGCGCATCTTCCGCACGGAGCTGCAAAACCTGGCGCAATATGTTCGCCGGCAACCGGCCATTGTGTGACGCAACCAGCCCTCACGCCCGGCGCTATCCAGACTGGGCTGAGGGCTATTCTTCTTTGGGGGATTCCATGTTTCGTTTGTTCCTTCGTATTCCCGCGCTGCTCGTAGCGCTGAGCCTGGCGCTCGGCGGCGTGGTCATGGCCCAATCACCGGACGGCGCGACGGCAATTCTGGCCAGCGCCATTGACCAGCGCGCCGCCGCAAATGGCCTGCCTACTGGCGACGGCCAGATCAGCGCCGGGGAGCAGGCCGTCGCGTCGAGCATCGCCCAGGAAATCGACACGTTCAGCGCCGAAGTGGCCGAGTTCGAGGCGAGCAGCCCGGAAGCCGCCGCCTGGACGGAAGCTATCGACCAGCGCGCGGGCGCTTTTGAACAGGAAATTGCCGAGGCGGCTGCCGCGCCTGCCTTTGACCCACGCGCCGAGGCGCTCAGCCGGGCCGTGGCGCAATATGGTCGCGACATTGATCAACTGAACGACGATGCGCCGTTCGACGACCCGCGCGCCGAAGCGCTCCGACGCGCGGTGGAGCAATACCAGATGCCGCCGGATGACCCGCCCATTCTCGACCCGCGCGCCGAGGCCTTGAACCGCGCCGTGACGCAGTACCTTCGCGAAGCGCAACAGGCGCAGGGCACGATGAGCCGCGCCGACCGCTCGCGCGTGGGCAAGTCGGTGCGCGAAGGGGCCAGCGACTACATCAACGGCTCGCGCATCAAGCGCAAGAACCTGACCCGGCGACATATCAACCGCCTGATCGAGATCATCGTGCCGAGCCAGCTGCTGCCCATCAATGGCTACTGGCGCGTCACGCCGATGGCGATGACTCGCCACGGACAGTGCGGGGCGCTGACCGGCGACGCCGACGGTCCGCCCCACCACGGTTCAGACGCTGATCCGGGCCAGCCGTTGTGCGGCTATGAGAATCTCGGCGCGACGCCCTTCATCGTGTGGAACGGCCAGGCCCAGCCCTACCTGGAAGGCACAGACAGCATCTACAGCCAGGCTCCCGACGTGCGCAGCGATCTGGTCTACGACCGCAACGGCGCGAGCATCGGCAGCACCATCATCGAAACAATCACCGAGTATCAGGTGGTCGCGCCGGATCGCATCAAAGTGCGTGTGGCGCTCATCGAAGAGGGCGGCTGCTCCATGACCGGCGAGTATTATCTGGAGCTAGTCGCAGCAGACGAGTCCGTGTGCGCCGTCGATCACCAGCCGCCGACGCCGGAGCCGGAAGAAACGCCGCCGCCGCCGCCCGCCGAAGGGCCGTACCGCGTCGGCGTGCCCTTGATCAATGACGAGAAGGGGTGCGATGCGACCACCACACCGCCCTCGTTCGATGAGATTCGCCTGCGGCAACAACCCGGCGGCGTCCTGGCGCTCGACTACGGCGCAGGCGTGAAGACGCTCTATGCGCGCGGCAGCGGTTATTACGAGTATGATAGCGGCATGGCGGGCGGCACGCGGGAGAATATCTTCGTTTCATTGCTGCCGGACGGCTCCGGCACGCTCGGCTGGTCGATCAACGCCATGAACGGCATGCTGTGCAGCGTGTACCGCGATTTCGCCCTGCCCGGCAGCGAGCCGGACGTGACCGGCACGCCGACGCCCGCGCCGGACGATCCGAACGCGGGCACGACGACCGGCAGCGATAGCGGGATGAACGCCATGCTGCCCATCGCCGACGGGCGCTACCGCGTCGAGTGGACGGTCATGGATGCGCTGTGTCCTGCCGACATGCAGCCGCTCGCGCCGTCCTTCGAGGAAGCGACGCTCTCGCACACCGACGCGGCGACTCTGGCGCTGGATCACGGGACGGGGACGATCACCCTCACCGACATGACCGGCGGGAACTTCTTCGTCCTGCTCGATGCGCCAAGCGGCGATCTGAACGCCACGATGAGCCTGTTCAGCCAGGAAGCGGGCACGGCGTTCCTGTCCTGGAGCGGCGCATCCAGCACGGACAGCGCCAAGACCTGCATGGTCATGGCGGAGTTGACGCAGATCGAGTGAGCCGGACAGCCCACCGGGATGCTGCCTGCTCTCCCCCTCTCCACGTTGTATCAGCGTGGAGAGGGGAAGGGGTGAGGCGTTTTATTGCAGCAGCGCCGCGTACTGCTCGGTCAGGAACGGCGTCAGGATGTCCGAGAAATACGGCCCCATCGGCAGATCGTTGCCGCCCAGGCCTGGCAGGCCGCGCACGATGACGCTGCCCTTCAGGCACACCCCGATCGGAATCTGGCTGCCGTCGGCGCGCGTGATGTTCAGCGTGACGTGGTTCGGGCAGGTCGGGTCCGGCGCGGTGATGAAGTTCGAGATATTCAGCGCCGTGGTAAATTCTTCCATCTCCGGGCTGCCCGCCAGAATTTGAGCGCGGCCCACGTACTGCCCCGTCGCCGGGTCGAGCAGGTACACGTCGATCTGGCGCATCCCTTCCAGCGACCCATCCAGGTACGGGTTGAGCAGCGTATCCACCAGCGACGCATTGCCGCCGCCGACAACGGGCTGAGTCACGCCGGGCTGCACCACCTGGCCGGGCAGGCTGATGGT
>JADZBY010000024.1 GCA_020851855.1 Anaerolineae bacterium | reverse complement strand
CGAAAGTGGTCACGTAGATCAGTTCGCCGGGCACGGGCGTGGCCGGCTGCTGAAGGCGTGGGACGACGAGCAGCCCCACGTTGACCAGCGCCAGAAGGGCGATGACGATCAGGAGCAGGCGGACGAGGATGCCCCACAGCGTGCGCCGCTCGCGGTTCAAGGTTTGCCCGATCATGGTCATGCTGAGCCGTTACCTTCCGCCAGCCGATGCAGGCCGGACATTCTAACACAGAACCGGGCGCGCTGGCCGGGAGAAGGCGGCGATGAGTCACAGCCATCACATCTAACCGTCCGGGGGGAGCGCCCCACGCTGAAGCATGGGGCTGAAGCCACAAAGCCCTGACGGGCTGAAAACGGCATTTTAGCCCGAAGGGCTTCCTACGTTCAGCCCGGTCGCTTCAGCGCCGGGCTGGCCCCCAAGCCTCACTGCTCCGCCTCAACCGCCCCACGTAGGGACAACGCCTGCGTTGTCCGCCCTCGCCATCGCCAACCACGCGGTGTGTAGGGGCGCGTCGCGACGCGCCCGCCATAATGCTCCGCCTCAACCGCCCCACGTAGGGACAACGCCTGCGTTGTCCGCCCTCGCCATCGCCAACCACTGTGGACAACGCGGGCAACGCGGACGAGGCGGACGAGGCGGACGAGGCGGGCAACGCGGGCAACGCGGACGAGGCAGGCCTCGTCCCTACTACTCCGCTTCCAGGCCGCCCACCCAGCCGAGCATATACACCTGACCGCCCAGCCGCCCGGTCATGTTACGGATGATGCCGCCGCCGGAGTTGGCGAGGTACACGTCAAAGCGGCCATCCGCGCCTTCCGTCGCGCCGGTGATGCCGGTGAAGGCAAACAGGTCGCCGCCGGGCGTCCAGAGGGGATCGCACACGCCCGGATCGGGCACGGGCTGGCGCGTCACGGCGCGAAAATCGGCGTTCAGCACGATCATGCCAAACGGGCACTGGCTGTTGCGCCCGGCCAGGATCACCCGGCTGCCATCCGGCGACCAGGCCGCCGTGAACGCCCCGCGCGGGAAGCTGTAATCCGTCGTGCGCGCCAGTTCTTGCCCGGCGTCGTCCATCAGCACGATGGCGTTTTCCGCGCCGGCTTCCTGGAAGACCACGCGCGAGCCATCCCGCGACCACGCCGGGCGCATGATGCGCGTCCCGCCGCTCAGCGGGCCGACCAGCGCGCGCGGCGCTTCGCCGGTGGCCGCGTTGGCCAGCCACAAGGTCGCCTCTTCGCCCGGATCGCCCGGCGCGCCGCTCACGAACGACAGGCGGCTGGCGTCCACCCATTCGGGCGGTGTGGCGACCCACACGTCCGCCAGGCGGCGAATCTCGCCCGTGGCCGTGTCCAGCACGAAGGGTTGGCCGCCATCCGGTGTAGGCCGGTCGGGCGTGTAACATGAGCCGGGCGCGTTCGGCTCCCAGGTCGGGCACAGCTCCCGGTCCGAGATAAAAGCCAGGAAGCGCGCATCGGGCGACCACGCCGGCCAGAAGTCAAAGCTGTCGCTCTGCGTCAGGTTGCGGAAGTTCACGCCATCCGGGCCGCTGCTGTAGATATTCACGCCAAAGGCCGTGTGCAGCGCAATGGTAATTTGCGCGCTGTCCGGCGACCAGACCGGCGTGCTGACGATACCGCGCGGATTGAGGTTGTCCACTGCCAGCAGGCGAATGGCAAGCCGGTTGGCCAGATTCAGCACGTACAGGCCCGTGTTCAGTCCGTCTTCCTGGAAGTAGGCCATGTACGCGCCGTTGGGCGACCACCAGACGCGATTTCCCGTCGTCACCGGCAGGTCGATGACGCGATACAGCTCGCGCCCGTCCGGCGAGGCGAGATACACCGTCTCCAGGTCGGACGAGGCGACCGGCGTGCCGGGCGTGCTGGTCGGCGCAGCCTGCCCGGCGTTCACGTAGGACAGCCACAAGCGCCCGATCCCGTCGACCACCGCCGCATCGAGGCCCTCGAAGCGGGTGAAGCGGTCGCTGGCCACGCCCACGGTGGGCAACGGCGGCACGGTCGGGTATGGCGTCGTGGTCGGCGTGGGCGTGTCGCTGGGCGTCGGCGTCGTGGATGGCGTCTGCGTGACGGTCGGCGTCCGGGTGATGGTCGGCGTGGGCGTCACGCTGGGCGTGCGGGTGGCAGTCGCCGTCCGCGAGGGTGTGGGCGTCACGGACGGCGTGAAGGTCACTGTGGGTGTGTCGGTCGGCGTTGGCGACGGCGTCTCGGTGACGGCGGGCGCGGTGAGGTTGCAGGCCAGAGTCGAGAGCACGAGCGGCACGGCGAGCAGCGCCAGCGCGCCCGCCACATTCCAGTACATAACTCGGCGCATGGCATACCTGTTCCTTTGACGATGAATCACAACCGCAAGTCTTCTCCTGTTACGCCGAGTTGGTTATAGCAGGGCCTACGCCGTTTAACCCTGCTTTTACCGGGCGCTTGGCCCACCCGACGCGGGCGACATGGGCGACGTGGGCGAGGACGGGTCGCCAATCGGGCGGGCAGGTTTGTGGGCGGGACGGCGCGTCACTTTGGGCTTGGCCGCCTTGTCCGCGGTCGTCTTACGTGGGCGGCGCGTCTTGGGTTCGGCGGGCGCGAGCGCGTGGCTCAGCACTTCGTCCATGCCCTTGACCATGATGATGCTCATCTCCGAGAGCACCTTGCGCGGGATGTTCACCAGGTCCTTGCTGTTGCGCTCCGGGATGATCACGGTGCGGATTCCGGCGCGGTGGCAGGTGAGGATCTTCTCCTTGATGCCGCCTACCGGCAGCACACGCCCGCGCAGCGTGATCTCGCCCGTCATGGCCACTTTGCTCAGCACCTTGCGCCCGGTGAAGGCCGAGATCATCGCGGCAGCCACCGTGATGCCCGCCGACGGCCCGTCTTTCGGGATGGCCGTCTCAGGCAGGTGGACGTGCACATCGGTCTTCTCGAATACGGATTCTTTCAAGCCAAGCGTGCGGGCGCGGCTGCGCAGGTAACTCTGCGCCGCCTGCACCGATTCCTGCATCACATCACCCAGTTGGCCGGTCAGCGTCAGACCGCCTTTGCCGGGCATGAGCGAAATCTCGACTTCCATCAGGTCGCCGCCGCCTTCGCTCCACGCCACGCCCATCGCCAGCCCGACCTGATCCACGTCCTCGACCTTGCTTTCGAGAAATTCGGGCGGGCCGAGGTACTTGAGCAGGCTATCCGGCGTCACGCGCTTGCGATAGGTCCGGTTGCTGGCCACCTGCCGCGCGATCTTGCGGCACACGTTGGCGATCTCGCGCTCCAGGTTGCGCACGCCCGCCTCGTAGGTGTACTGCCGGATGATGGCGTGCACCGTCTTATCGTCGATACGGATGCCGCTGTCCAGCAGGCCGTGCTGCTCAAGCTGGCGTGGGATCAGGTAGCGCCGCGCGATCTCCAGTTTCTCGTAGTCCGTGTAGCCGGAAAACTCGATCACTTCCATGCGGTCGAGCAGCGCGGGCGGGACCGTATCGAGCGTATTCGCCGTGGTGATGAACAACACCTTTGACAGGTCGTAGGGCACTTCCAGATAGTGATCGGAAAAGGCGAAATTCTGCTCCGGATCGAGCACTTCAAGCAGCGCCGCCGACGGATCGCCCCGGAAGTCGTGGCCGAGCTTGTCGATCTCGTCCAGCATGAAGACCGGGTTGACCGTGCCGGCGCGCCGCATGGTCTGCAGGACGCGGCCCGGCAGCGCGCCAATGTACGTGCGGCGGTGGCCGCGAATCTCGGCCTCGTCGCGCACGCCGCCCAGGCTGACGCGCACGAACTCGCGGCCCAGCGCGGCGGCGATGCTGCGCCCCAGCGACGTCTTGCCCGTTCCGGGCGGGCCGACGAAGCACAGGATCGGGCTGCGCATCTTGTCCGGCGCCAGGCGGCGTACGGCGATGTGCTCGATGATGCGGTCTTTGGCTTTCGGCAAGCCAAAATGCTCTGCTTCCAGCACCTTTGCCGCGTGATCAATGTCGAGGTTGTCTACGCTCGCCTTGCTCCAGGGCAGATCGACCAGCCAGTCCACGTACGTGCGGATGATGCCGACTTCGGGCACCATGGTGGGCATGATCGCCAGCCGGTCCATCTCTTTCAAGGCGCGCGCCAGCACTTCGGGCGGCATCCCGGAATCGAGCACCCGCTTGCGGATCTCTTCCAGTTCCTGCTGGAACGGGTCGCCTTCGCCCAGTTCGGTCTGGATGACGCGCATCTGCTCACGCAGGTACATCTCGCGCTGGTTGCGGTCTACTTCCTGCTGGACCTGGGCGTTGATCTGCTCTTCGATCTCCAGCACGTCAAGCTCGTGGCCGAGCAGCACACTCACGCGCTGCAAACGCGCCGCCGGGTCGATGGTTTCCAGCAGCCCTTGCCGCTCTTCGAGGCTGAGATCGAGCGACGATACGATCAGGTCGGCCAGCCAGCCCGGCTCTTCGATGTTCATGGCGTAGATCAGCGCTTCTTCGGGAAGGCTGCGGTTGAGCTGGATGCACTTCTCGAAGAGCGTGAGCACGACGCGCATCAGGCCCTCGATCTCGCGCGTGCGGGCCGTGCTCTCCACGATGGGGCGCGCCTTCACGCGGAAATACGGCTCCGTCTTGACGAAGCGCACGATCTCCACGCGGCGGCGGCCCTGGGCAATCACGCTCGTCGTGTTGTCCGGCATCCGCATCAGCCGCCCAAGCGCCATCTCTGTGCCAAAATGGAACAGGTCGTCTGGCCCCGGCTCCGGGTTGTCCGAATCGATCTGGCCCACGCCGATGACCGTCTCACCGGCGCTCTGGGCCGCCATGATGGCCGCCAGCGAGCGGTCGCGCCCGACAAAGAGCGGCGTCACCATGTTCGGGTAAAGCACCAGGTCGCGCAACGGCACGAGCGCCGCCTCGATCAGGCCGTGCTCGTCCGGTTCTGCGTCGCGCACCTGGTAGAAGTCGTTCATTTCAGGTCGTTGCATACATCCTCATGCGCCGTCTCGCATTGTTGGCGACTATATCGTGCGGCGCGTCACGCGAATCGCAAGCCCACAGGCGGGAAGCGGTCAGGAATGCGCCTGCAGGTTCTGTACGGTCACCTCGTCAAGGTACGTCGCCCGCGCGGGCGGCAACCCCAGCACGGAGCGCACCTCACCCACCACGGAAAACGAGCCGGTGACACACAAGAGATCGTCGGGGCTTGCCGACGATTCGGCAAATGCCAGCGCCTCGTGCGCCGTCGGGAGCGCCTCGATCCGGCCCGCATAGCCCGACTGCCGGGCCAGATCGGCCAGTTCGGCCACGCTGAAGGCGCGCGGGTTGTTGGCCTGCATCAGCACAAGCGTATCGGCAATCGGGAGCAGCGCGTGATACATGGCCGGCACGTCCTTATCTTTGAACGCGCCAAAGACCAGGATCACCCGTGCGCCGGGCCGCCGCGCCAGGAAAATGCCGCTCAGCGCGTCGCGCAGCCGTTCCGCCGACGCGCCATTATGCGCCACGTCCAGCACCAGCCACGGCGCGCGGCGCACCACCTCAAGCCGCCCCGGCCAGTTGACCAGCCGCAGCCCAGCGTGCACCGCCCGCTCATCGATGGGCAGGCCCGCCGCGCGCACACGGTCCAGCGCGGCGATAGCCACCGTCGCGTTGAGCGCCTGGTGCGCGCCGAGCAGCGGCGTCCAGTACGTCTGCGGGACCTCGTCCCCGATGCTCACGGCGAAGGACTGGCCGTACTCGTCGCCCGCGCCCGCCTCGAAGCGCACATCGCGGCCCACCAGGGTCAACGGCGCATTCCGCTCGGCGGCGACGCGCTCCACGACGGCCAGCGCTTCAGGCGCTTGCGGCGCGCTGACCACGGGCACGTTCGGCTTGATGATCCCGGCCTTCTCAAAGGCGATTTCTGCCAGCGTATTGCCGAGCAATGCCGTATGATCATAGCTCAAGCTGGTGATTGTGGATACCAGCGGCGCGCGCACGACGTTCGTGGCGTCCAGCCGCCCGCCCAGGCCCACCTCGACCACGGCCACATCGACACGGACGCGCGCGAAGTACAGGAAGGCAATCGCCGTCACCACCTCGAACCAGGTCAGGCCCGGGATGGCCGCCACGGCGGGCCGCACGTGCTCCACCAGTTCAGCCAGCATGTCTGGCTCGATCAGCGCGTTGTTCACCCGGAAGCGCTCGCGGAAGTCCTGAAGGTGCGGCGATGTGTACAGCCCGACCCGCAACCCGGCGGCTTGCAGCGCGCTGGCCGTGAAGGCGCTCACCGAGCCTTTGCCCTTTGTGCCGGTCAGGTGCACGACGGGATAGGCTTCCTGTGGGTCGCCCAGCGCGGCGAGCAGGGCGCGCGGCCTGTCCAGACTGACCACATCGGGCGCGTAACGCTCAGGCCGCTGGACTTCATAATTGATCAGGCTGTAGAGATAGTTGAGCGCGTCGTCGTAGCGAGATGGCATACCTGTCTCTCGAAAAAACGGGCGCTTGACCAAGCGCCCTACCGGTTTCATCCGCAAGATGTGCGTGTAATATCTTAGCGCCGGCAGAGTCAATATTCAAGTTAGAAGAGCGCAAGAAGCCCGGCCCCGCGTATTGCGAGATGGGCGTGTATGCGAGTAGAATACCCGTAAGCCCGTTATGGGACTGAGATGGGATGTCTCTCTTTCAGAGAGTATGCTTGGGTGTAGCTCAGATGGCGTGCGCGGTGCACCCCTGAGCGCCCGGAGTTGTACATGGCTCCTAGAGTACTCATCGTCGACGACGACCCGGCCATTCGCCTGGTGACTAAACGGCTCTTGAAGATGCTCAAGTGCGACCCCTACGAGGCGCGCGACGGCATTGAGGGCGAAAAAATCGCCCTTCAGATTCAGCCGGACCTGATCCTGCTGGACATCATGATGCCCATGCAAGACGGCTACGAGACGTGCCAGCGTCTACGCGAGCGCGGCTTCGACGGCCCGATCATCCTGTTCAGCGCCCTCTTGCGCGAAAATGAGCGCGGGCGCGCCCAGGCAGCCGGCGCGACGAGCTACATTCAGAAGCCCATCACAAAAGAAGAGCTGAGCCACTATCTGGACGGCGCAATTACCCAGTAACAGCATCAGCAGCGGCGACGTTCTACCCAGGCCGGCTCGATTCCTGACGCTCACCTGCGCACCGCCACGCATCGCCCCTGCGTGATCCATCCCCAACGGGCGCACCACACAACCCGAACAACCTTCCCGTGAATCGGTGCGCGCTTGACGCCGTAAAACGCTGCCCGTCCGCCGGCTTTGACGGCGTTTGAGGCCCGGAATCGGCATTGTTTGAGAACTCTAACAATTTCCGAACATCGCGCCGCATCCACGCCGCCGTTGTGGAACGCGGTCCCGTTCGCCTGTCATACGCCCAATAAGTTTCGAACGTAGAACCGTTAAGGCGGACGGGGATCAGGCAGGCTATCCGCTCTCACCAGGACGTGAAAAACCGCCTTTGCTTCGTGGCGCGATTCCCGCATGAATTGGCCGCCGCCACGGTTCACATCCGGTGTGTATCCGGGCCGACGCCGCCGACTCTGCGCCGGACACCTGGGCGGCACGGTATGTTTTCACCAACTTCGAGGCGAAAAATGGGGCCGTCAACCCCGCGAATCCCGCGCCAGAGCGGGCCGCTCACTTGACAGGGTGCAGAAACCGCATAATGATATGCATGTAGAAAGCAAAGTGCGCGGGCATTTCCCAGGGAGACTCAAGGCTATGCAGAAGACTGAACTGATCGCCAAGGTAGCCAAGGACGTAGGTATGACCCAGGCGGAAACCGCCAAGGTGGTCAATGCCGTGTTGACGTCCGTCGTCGATGCGCTCAAGAGTGGCGAGAAGGTCACCCTGACCGGCTTCGGCACCTTTGAAGTGCGCCACACTGCTGCGCGCGTGGGGACCAACCCCAGCACCCGCCAGAAGATTCAGATACCGGCGGGCCGGCGTGCCAGCTTCAGCGCGGGCGCGGTCCTCAAGAAGGCCGTCTCCGGCAAGAATGGCAAGGAAAAGGGCAAGGGCAAGGGTCGCGGCGGCAAGAAGTAGCCCGATCCCAGCCACACGCCCATTTTTGCAGGCTGTTACGGTGAGGGGTGGAGCCATCCACCCCTCGCTTTTTGTCTGGATGCCGGACGGGCCGAACGGGTCAGCTCAGGCGTTGGCCGCCAGCAGCGCGTCGACGGCTTCGCGGCGCGGCAGGGATGGCTCCGCGCCCATGACAGTGCAGGCCAGCGCGCCACACGCCGCCGCACGCCGCACAGCCTGTGGGAGCGGCTCGCCCGCCGCCAGCGCGACGGCCAATCCGCCGGCAAACGCATCGCCCGCGCCGGTGGTGTCCACGGCCTTCACCGGGAAGGCGGGCACGCTCAGCGCTTTGGCCTGGGCAGGCGGGCCGTCCAGCACGAGCGCGCCCCGGCTGCCGAGCGTGACCACGACGGTGCGCGCGCCGATGCCCAGAACGCGCCGCGCGTCCGTCTCCAGGTCGTGCGACGGCGCGGACAGCACCGCGCTGATCTCTACCCGGTTGGGCAAGAGCACATCCACATTGGCCAGAAGCTCATTGGGGAGCGGCTTGGCGGGCGCAGGCACGAGCAACATCTTGACGCCGTGCCGCCGGGCCAGCGCTGCGCCCGCCACGACGGTTTCCAGCGGAATCTCAAGCTGGGCCAGCAGCACGTCGGCGCTGGCGATCAGGTCACTGGCGGCGTACACGTCTTCGGGCGTCACCCGGCCATTCGCGCCCGCCGAGAGCAGAATCACGTTCTCGGCTTTGTCGTCCACGATGATATTCGCCACGCCCGACGTAACGCCCGGTGTGGTGAGCAGGCGCTCGGTGCGAATGCCTTCACGCTGGGCGACGGCGCGCAGCGTGTCGCCAAACGAATCATCCCCGACGCGCCCGATCATGGACACGCGCGCGCCCTGTCGCGCCGCCGCGATGGCCTGGTTGAGGCCCTTGCCGCCGATGAACGTCTGGAAGCTCCGGGCGGTGATCGTCTCGCCGGGTTCGGGGAAGCGCTCGGTGCGCATGACCAGATCGGTGTTCAGCGAGCCGAGCACCACAACGTGCGGGTCGTGGCCGGGGCGGGTAGTGGGTTGGGAAGTCAAGGTCGGCTCCTTTGTGGATGAGTATGAGAGACGCCGGGCGGCGTGTGCGCATCTTCTCTGGCGACCATTGTTGTCCCGGCGGGGCGCTCTGTCAACCGGGGCCGGGCAGCGCCGTCACACGAGCGCGATCTGGCGCAGGATGTCCTCGCGCACGATCATGATGCGGTGGCGGTCAAAGCGGATGGCCCCGGCTTCTTCCAGTTCCCGCAGCACGTTGCTGATCGTCTGCGGCGTGGTGTTCAGGTAAGCGGCGATGGCCGTCCGCGTGACGCCCGGACCACTCAGCGATGGATCGGCGACCTGGTTGAGCAGAAAACGGGCCAACCGCACCGTAACCGAGTAGAGCGACAGATCCTCGATCTTGCGCACCAGGCGGCGGATGCGCCCGGTCAGGCCACGAATCACGTTCAGCGCCAGCACGTTGTCGCGCATCATCGCCTCACGCAGCGCCTCGGCGGGCAAGAGCCACGCCACGACATGGCTGAGCGCGGCGGCGTTCGCCGCGTTCTCGCCGCCATCCAGCGCGGGAATGTCGTTAAACGTCTCCCCGTCGCCCAGAAGGTGCAGGACCAGCTCCGCGCCGCCGGGGCTGACCTTGAAAATGCGTACGCGCCCGCTCTCGATCATCCACATGCCGCTGGTCGGCTCGCCCTCGACGCTGATCATCTCGCCCGGCGCAAAACGGCGGCGCACGGACCTGCCCGCCAGCAGTTCGAGCGTGGCGGGCTGAAGATCGTCAAAGTAGACCCGGCCCTGTAGAAACTTCGCCAGGTCGGCGTGAGTCAGGTGCAGCATCATCGCAGCCATCGGGATAAACCGGCTTCAGAATGAGGGCATTATACCGCGCGGCGGCGAGTTGTTCCGTCGACAGTCGGGACCGTGCGGCAAAACGCGGCGCGTGACCCCTTCCACGCCGGAGCGGCTGCCGTCATCGTGGCGCAGCGCTCTGCACGCCTCTCTCACTGCCCGCCGGTCCGAAACTCGCGTCGTAGCAAGCTGAACAGCCACAGATCGCGAAACTGCCCGCCGCTCCAGACTTTCTCGCGAAACGCGCCCTCGCGCTGAAAGCCGAGCTTGAGCAGCAGCCCGGCAGACGCCTCATTGCCTTCGGTGACGTCTGCGCCGATGCGGTGCATGTCCATGTCATCGAAGCAGAAGCGCAGGATGCGCTGCACGGCCTCGTGCATCAGGCCGCGCCGCCAGTACGCCTGCGCCAGTTCGTAGCCCACTTCGGCGTTTCGATTGGCCGCGTCGTACAGGTGAAAGCCCGCCGTACCGAGCAGTGTGCGCGACGGGTCATCCTTGAGCGACAGGCCCCAGCGCACGCCGCGTTTGCTGGCGAAGGTGCGGCACATCCAGTCGTAGATGGCGTACGCGCCCTCGTAGCTGTTCAGCGGCGCGTCGGCCTCGCTCAGGTAACGCACGACGAGCGGATCGCCAAAGATGCTCAGCAGGCGCTGCACGTCTTCCTCTTCGACTTGCCGCAGGATCAGGCGCGGCGTTTCGAGGATCGGGAAACGGTCAAAATCGTAGGCGACAGTCACAGGTGCACTCTCCTCGGTCCGGCGCACCCATTATCGCAAGGGTATGGGCATCCGCAAAGCGGGGAGATGCCTCACCCCTGGCCCCTCTCCACGCGGAGTACCGCGTAGAGAGGGGGAAAAGCGCGCGACAAGCCAGGGCGACAGGCGAGCCAGGTCGGCGGATGAGGCAAATCGGCGGACGAGGCAGGCCTCGTCCCTACACGAGAACCGTAGGGACAACGCCTGCGTTGTCCGCATTCCGGCCCGCAACCGGCGGACGAGGCAGGTCGGCGGACGAGGCAAGTCGGCGGACGAGGCAAATCAGCGGACGAGGCAGGCCTCGTCCCTACACGAGAACCGTAGGGACAACGCCTGCGTTGTCCGCACTCCGGCCCCTACCCGAAATCCCCCCGCCACCGTACCGCCCACCCCTTGACACGCCTCGCGTTTCCATGTTATGTTACCCGTAACATGTTATGGATAACAGATTAGCTCCGCACGACGCGGGGCCGCCCCAAACAGGCATTTCTTTCGAGGACT